>JBKJNV010000464.1:0-5273 GCA_046593435.1 Roseomonas sp. | reverse complement strand
CACCTTGGCGTTGACCTCCTCGGCCGCGCCTTTCGGCAGCAGGCCGAGCTGGAAGGGGCCATAGGCCACCCGGATCAGCCGCGTGACACCCAGCCCGAGGAAGGCCATCACGCGCCGGATCTCGCGGTTCTTGCCCTCACGGAGCGCCACCGTCAGCCAGGAATTGGACCCCTGCCGGCTGTCGAGCCCGGCCTCGATCGGGCCATAGGCGATGTCCTCGATGGTCAGCCCGTTCGCCAGCGCGGCCAGCGCGCGCTCGTCCACATTGCCATGCACGCGGGCGCGGTAGCGGCGCAGCCAGCCATTGGCGGGCAGTTCCAGCTTGCGCGACAGCGCGCCGTCATTGGTCAGCAGCAGCAGCCCTTCGGAATTGAGGTCGAGCCGGCCGACGCTGACCAGGCGCGGCAGCCCGGCGGGCAGGTTCTCGAAGACGGTGGGCCGGCCCTCGGGGTCGCGATGCGTGGTCACGAGGCCGGCGGGCTTGTGGTAGCGGAACAGCCGCGTGCGCTCCGGCTCCGCGACGAGCCGGCCATCGACCGTGATGAGGTCGCCGGGCTGGATGAAGGTGGCAGGCGTGGTGACGACCTTGTTGTCGATGCGGACGCGGCCTTCGGCGATCAACGCCTCGGAGTCACGGCGCGACGCCACCCCGGATCGGGCCAGCCACTTCGCGATGCGCTCACCGCGCGGGCCGGCGACTTCGTCTTCGGGCTCGCTCATGACCGCGCCACGCAGGCCGCGACAAAGGCGCGGAAGATGGCCGTATCCTGCGGGTCCACCGCATATTCCGGGTGCCACTGAACGCCCAGCGCGAAGCGGTGGGCGGTGCTTTCGATGCCCTCGATCACGCCATCGGGCGCTGTTGCGTTCACCACGCAGCCGGGCCCGACGGAGGCCACCGCCTGGTGGTGCGCGCTGTTCACCGCCATGCGCGCCGCACCCGTGACGCACGCGAGCAGCGTGCCCGGCGCCAGCGTGATCTCATGCCCGGGCTCCGTGCGCGGGTTCGGCTGCTCATGCGCAAGCGCGTCGGGGATGGCGTCGGGGATGTGCTGGATCAGCGTCCCGCCGAGTGCCACCGCCAGCAACTGCTGCCCGCCGCAGATGCCGAGCACCGGCATGTCACGCGCCAGCGCGCCGCGCACCATCGCCAGCTCGAAATCGGTGCGCCCGGCCTTCAGCACCACCGTCTCATGCTGGGCGCCGCCGCCATACAGCGCGGGGTCCACATCAAAGGCGCCGCCGGTGACGACGAGGCCGGCGATGCGGTCGAGATAGGCCTCAGCCAGGTCCGGATGGTGGGGCAAGGCCGTGGGCAGGCCGCCGGCATCCGCGATGGCGCCAAAATAGTTTTGCCGCAGCGCGTACCAGGGCAGCTTGGAATAGCCGCCGGGCTGCTCGGCATCGAGCGTGACGCCGATGAGGGGAAGGTGGGTCATGCCCAGGGTGGTAGAGGCCAGGGGGGGCAGGGGGCAAGGGCGGGCCTGCGCCGCGCTGCATTTTCCTCCCCCGACCGGATCGCTTAGCCTGCGGCCCATGCCCACGCCACCGGTCCTGACCCCCATCGAGCTCGCCCTTGCCGAAGCCCGCGCCGCCGGCGCGCGGGGCGAGGTCCCGGTGGGCGCCGTGGTCACCGACGCTCAGGGCCACCTCCTCGCGGCCGCAGGCAATGAGGTGGAGGCGCGCGGCGATCCCTCCGCCCATGCCGAAATCCTCGCGCTGAGGGCAGCCGCCCAACGGCTGGGCAGTAAATTCCTGCCCGGCTGCACCCTGACCGTCACGCTCGAGCCCTGCCCGATGTGCGCCCAGGCGGCCAGCCTGTTCCGCGTCGCGCGCATCGCCTTTGGTGCCTATGACCCGAAATCGGGCGGGGTCGACCATGGCGCGCGCGTGTTGCAGGCGAGCTCCTGCCACCACGCCCCGGCAGTGACTGGCGGCCACCGGGAAAGCGAGTGCGCCGCCCTGCTGCGGGAATTCTTCGCGGGCCTTCGCGGTTGACCGGGACGGCGCGAGTGGGGTCAATGCGCATCCACGACTTCGCGATCGGCGGGCCTGTATGAAGCGCATCCATGTCTCGGAACTGGAAGGCGGCGACGACCATGAATTCCTCGTCCGCCTCTACACCCATGTGCTGGACCGCTGGCCCGACCGGGACGGCTACAGCCACTACCTCGCCCGGATCGAGGGCAAGCCCGATGCGCGGCTCTCCGTCATTCGTGACGTCGCGGCCAGCGGGGAAGCACGCAAGCTCGATATCGAGGTGATTTTCCCCGCCCCCCCGCCCCCGATGGAGGCCGCCCCACCGCTCGCCACGCCCGCACCACCTGCGCCGCCGCCCATGCCTGGCGCGGGTCGCCCCGGTGCGCCCTTCGCGCTGCCGGGCTACCCTGGCCCGCCCGGGTTCGGCGCCCCGCCGCCGGGTGCCGCGGCCGCCCTGGCCGCGATCAGCACGGAGGTCGCCGCCCTCCGCGCGCAGGTCATGCGCCTGGAAGCCGAGGTCGCTGCGCTCCGCGCCGCGCAGCGTTGAGGCGCCGCCGCGTGCTGGCCTGCTGCGCGTGGGGGTTTGCGCTCGGCGCCGCGAGCGTCCAAACCCCGACGCCGCATCGAGGAGACCACCATGGCGCATGAGCTGATCCGCACCGTCATCGACGGTCCCGTCGCAACCGTCCTGATCGACCGCGCGGGCAAGCGCAACGCGCTCGACCTGCCGATGTGGATCGCCCTCGGGCAGGCGCTGGCCGCGACCTCGGCCAACACCGATCTGCGCGCCGTCATCATCCGCGGCGCCGGCGAGGAAGCCTTCTGCGCCGGTGCCGACATCGCCGCCTTCGCGCGCGAACGCGGCACGCCGGAACGCGAGGCCATCTACGGGCGCGAACTCCACGCTGCCTTCCACGCCATCCGCACCTGCCTGCACCCCACCATCGCGGCGTGTTCGGGATGGACCATGGGCGGTGGCTGCGGCATCGCGACCATGTGCGATTTCCGCGTGGGTTCGGCCGCGACGCGCATGGGCATCCCCGCGCGCAACCTGGGCATTTTCTACGCCTATGACGAGATCGACCCAATCATGCAGTCGGTCGGCTACGCCGTGACGGCGGAACTGCTGATCGAAGGCCGCGTCTTCACCGGCGAGGAGGCGCTCCGCGTGGGCCTGCTCTCGCGCCTGGTCGAAGATGGAACAGTGCATGCCGAGGCCGATGCGCTGGCGCTGCGAATCGCCGGCGGCTCGCCGCTCTCGGCCCGCTTCCACAAGCAGGCGCTGCAGAAGCTGCGCGGCGCGCTGCCGATCTTGGAGCAGGACCGGGAGGCGGAGGGCGCCTTCGCCTATACCGAGGATTTCGTGGACGCCGCACGTGCCTTCCTCGAAAAGCGCAAGCCGGTCTTCCGCGGCCGTTGAGTGCTCAGCGCGGCGCCACTGGCGCGCCGTCCTTCACCGCCGCCTGCGCCTGCGCGGCCAGGGCGCGCGCCATCTGGCTCAGCGCTTCCTGGTGCTTCTCATTGTCGATGAGGGCGAAGTTGCGCGCGAGTTCCAGGCCCATGCGCTGGCGCGGCGAGAGCGCCTTCGGGTCCGCCCCGCCCAGCAGCCCGTCGAAGAACCACGCAACCGGCACCGCGAGCACGCTCGCGATCTCGAACAGCCGCCCGGCCGAGATACGGTTCAGCCCCCGCTCATACTTGTGCGCCTGCTGATAGGTGACACCGATCATGCCGGCGAGCTGCTGCTGCGACAGCCCCATCATCACCCGCCTTTCGCGAATGCGGGCGCCGACATGGCAATCTGCCGCACTGGCGCGCTGGGAGTTGCGCTCCGGCGCGGCATCATGCGCCCGGTGGGGCTTGGCGGCGGTGATGCTGCGGGCGGCACCTTGGGGAATCGGCATGGCAAATGGCTCCAGCGACATTCGTCTTGCAGGAGTGTTGCGCCGGCATCGGTAAAGGTTTTCCTCACATGCGCATGACGGGACGGGATTAATCTTTGCCCAGGCGATGCGTCTCCGAGGCTGCCCTTTCATGCCAAGGTACGGGTCGGTATAGCTCCGGATCAACCACCATGCCGCCTGAGGTTCAACGCGGCCCATAACGGAATGTGACCTTGACGCTGAAGACGACAATCCGCGGGTCATGGCGGCGCTGGGCCCGCGAAGGGCTTGGAGCCTATCTGGGCTGGTCGCACCGGAACCCCGTTTTCCGTCGCTACGTGCTGCCGGCCATCCGCCCTGTTATCCGACCGTTGCTGGGGCCATTGCTCCAACGCATGAACCAGCACGTCGCCTACACCTATCCAGAGTGGATCCTGGCGGAAGAAGGCTTGTCACGGCGTGACCGCACGGAGATCGCAGCGCACATCGCACGGCTCAACGACAACCCGCTCATCTCGGTGGTGATGCCGGTCTACGATACGCCCGAACCATTCCTCCGCGCAGCGATCGCCTCGGTCGAGGCGCAGCTTTGGTCGCACTGGCAGCTCTGCATCGCCGATGATGCCTCGCCAGCGCCGCACGTTGCCCGCGTGCTGTCCGAGGCCGCAGCGCGCGATCCCCGCATACGGGTGATGCGCCACGCGGCCACCGGCGACATCTGTGCCGCCAGCAACACGGCACTGAGCCTCGCCGAAGGCGAGTGGGTGGTGTTGATGAGGCAAGACGATCTGCTGGCGCCGACGGCGCTCTATGAGGTCGCGGCGGAAATCGAGGCCCATCCCGATGTCGCGGTGATCTACAGTGACCAGGATCGCATCGACAGCGCCGGCAATCGGTCCAACCCGTACTTCAAGCCGGATTTCGACCCCGACCTTTTGCTTGCGCAAAATCTGGTCTCGCATCTCGGCGCCTATCGCCGCGACCTGATATCGGTCATCGGTGGCTTTCGGGAAGGCTTCGAGGGCAGCCAGGATCATGACCTGGCACTGCGTGCCTCCCGCCATTGCGGCAACGCTTGCGTACGCCACATCCCGTCGGTTCTCTATCACTCGCGTCAGCAATCCGGGGTGGCATCCACTTTGAATTCGGACATGCAGCGCTGCGTCCAGACGTCGTCACGGGCCGTGGCGGAACACCTGGCGGCAACGGGCGTCGCCGGTGCCCGGATCGAGCGCGCGACCTCCGCGCCGATGTTCAATCGCATCGTGTTCCCGCTGCCTCCGACGCCGCCTCTCGTCTCCATCATCATCCCCACGCGCGATCGGGCCGAACTTTTGCGCGCCTGCGTCGAGGGTCTGGTCCAGCGAACCGACTATCCCGCTCTGGAGATCATCGTCGCCGACAACGGCA
>JBKJNV010000380.1:0-3249 GCA_046593435.1 Roseomonas sp. | reverse complement strand
TACCGCCGTCGCGCGCTCGGCCAGCAGCAGCGCGAGTGCCAACTGCCCATGCCCGCAGCCAAGGTCCAGCACATGGCCCAGGCCGGGTGCCGCGCGGGCGAAGATGGCGGCACTCGCCGGGTCGTGGCGCAGCTTGCCGGCGATGAAATAACGGGTGTAGCGGCCTGACGCCGCATACCGGTCGGCGGTCGCGCGGATTAGTGCGGCATCGAGGGCGGCGGGCGGGTGCATCGGCATTGCTGCTGTCGCACCGCATGGCGCCGCCGGCAAGCATGCCGCGCGCCACAGCCACGCCCGGCTTGACGCCTGGCGCGCGCGCGGATCGGATGCCCGCCACGATGGCAGGGAAGGAACACGCGATGGCTGAGGCCGAATTGCTGCATGAGGTGCGCCCAGGCGGCATCGCCTGGACGGTGCTGAACCGCCCCCAGGCGCGCAACGCCCTGACCTTCCCCATGTATGAGGGCCTGTATCGCCTGGCCGGCGAGATCGGGGCGGACCCCGCGGTGAAAGCCTGGGTCATCACCGGCGCCGGCGAGAAGGCCTTCGCAGCGGGCACCGACATCAGCGCCTTTCGCGATTTCTCCGGCCCCGAGGATGCGCTGGCCTATGAGGCCAAGATCGACCGCATCCTCACCGCGCTCGAGATGTGCCCCAAGCCCACCATCGCGGCGATTTCCGGGGCCTGCACCGGCGGCGGGGCGGCGATTGCGGCGGTGTGCGACATGCGCCTGGGCGCGGCCAATGCCCGCATTGGCTTTCCCATCGCGAAGACGCTGGGCAATTGCCTGTCCATGGCGAATTACGCCCGCCTCGTCGCCCTCATCGGCCCGGCGCGGGTGATCGATATCGTCTACACCGCGCGGCTGATCGAGGCGGAGGAGGCCAAGGCCGCCGGCCTGCTCAACGAGATCCTGCCCGACATGGCCGCACTCCATGCCCGCGCCGAAGCGCTGGCCACGACCATCGCGGGCCATGCGCCGCTGACGCTCCGCGCCACCAAGGAGGCGATGCGCCGCCTGCGCGAGGCGGCCCGGCAGACCCAGGGCGATGACCTGGTCACCCTATGCTTCACCTCCGCCGATTTCGCTGAAGGGGTGGACGCCTTCCTCGCGCGGCGCCCGGCGGTCTGGCAGGGGAAGTAGCGCCGCGCGGTCAGTCGCCGAGCACCGCCCCGTCGCGGCGCTAATCGCCGCGCACTGCCCCGTCGCGACGCGGATCGGCGGCCCCGATCCAGCCCCCGCCCTCGCGGCGGAGGATGTTGAGGCCGGTGTTCATGGTTGCGGCTTCCGCCGCATGGCCCAGGGCGCGCAGTGCGGGCAGCAGCGCCTCGGCCGCCGGGCCGCGCTCGACCTCGGTCGGGCCGGATTGGGCGCCGATCCGGGCGCGCGCCGTGGCCATGGCGGGGGTGCGATTCCAGGCCAGCATCTCGACCAGCGCGGTCGCCACCGCATCGATGATCCGTGCGCCCCCGCCGGCGCCCAGGATGATCTCGGCCTCCCCATCGGGGCCGAAGACGATGGTGGGCGCCATGGTGGTGGCCGGCCGCCGCCCGGGTGCGAGGCGGTTTTGTGCCGGCGCCTCGGCGGTGCCGGGATTGGTCGCGAAATTGGTCATGGCATTGTTCAGCGCGAAGCCGCCCGCGACCAGCTCCGCGCCGAAATTCAGGTTGTTCGTCGTGGTCAGCGCCAGCGCATTGCCGGCCGCGTCGCGAATGGCGATGTGCGAGGTTGCGGCCTCGGCGACCGGCGTGCTCTCAGGCGGCAGGGCGCCGTGGCGCGTCGCGGGCTCCCCGGCCGGGGCACGCTCCATCGCGCGGGATGGGCTGATGAGCTCGGCGCGGCGGTTGAGGTAGGTGGCATCGAGCAAACCTTGCGCCGGGACGCGGACATGGTCGGGGTCACCGATCCAGCGGCGGCGGTCGGCGGCGGCCAGCCGGCTCGCCTCGATCAGCAGATGCGCGGCCTCGGCACTGTCGGGCGCGGTGGCGGCGATGCCGGCGCGCTCCAGGACCAGCAGCTGTTGCAGCACGCCGATGCCGCCCGAGGCCGGCGGTGCCGCCGAGCAGACCAGGTGGGCGAAGGCCGTGGTGCAGACCGGCGCGCGCTGACGCGGCGTATAGGCGGCAAGGTCGGCGGCCGTGATCCAGCCGGGGATGGCGTCCGCCGCGACCACCGCCAGGATCTCCTCGGCCAGCGGGCCCTGAAGCAGGGCGGAAGGCCCAACGGCTGCGATGCGGCGGAGTGCTGCGGCCTGGGCCGGGTTGCGCAAGGTGCTGCCCACCGCCAACGGCTTCCCCTCGGCATCGAAATACAGCGCCCGAAGTGCGGGGTTGCGCGCCAGGAAAGTGGCCCGATTCGTCAGCACCACATGCAAATAGGGCGGCATGGGGAAGCCCTGCTCGGCGGCGGCGATGGCCGGGGCGAACAGCGCGGCCCAGGGCAGCCGCCCCTCCGCCGCATGCAGCGCGCCCAGCATCGCGAGCGCGCCAGGCACCGCCACGGCGCGGCCGCTGCGCGCCACGGAGGCGGGGCCCTCGGTGCCATCGACCAGCCGGGCGTGCGGGACATGGGCCGGGGCGGCGGACAGGCCCTCATGGTGCGTGAGCTGGCGCGTCGTGGCGTTCCAGTGCAGCGCCAACGCACCACCGCCCAGGCCGCTCGCATGCGGCTCCACCACGCTGAGCACCGCTTGCGCGGCGACCGCGGCATCGGCCGCACTGCCGCCGGCGCGCAGCATGGCCAGGCCCGCGTCGGCGGCCAGCGGATGCGCGGCCACCACGATCTGGCGCGCCGGGCGATCCGCCGCCAAGGCCGGGGCGGTGAGCAGGAGGACCAGAAGGATGATGCGCATGGCGGTGATGCTCCGACTTGTGGTTGTTCCTGTCCAGGCGGAACATGGCCCGGTTCATGTCAGGAGGCCCCGATGCTCTCACGCCGTTCGCTGCCCCTGCTTGCCGCCGCCCTGCCGATGACGGCGCTTGCCCAGCAGCGCTGGCCACAGCGCCCGGTGAAGCTGGTGGTGCCCTTCGCGGCGGGCGGGATCATCGACGTGGTGGCGCGCATCATGGCCGATCCCCTGTCTCGCCGCCTGGGCCAGCCCTTCGTCATCGAGAACATGCCCGGCGCGGGCTCCACCATCGGCGCGCGCGCGGCGGTCCGCGCGGCGGCGGATGGCTATACGCTGCTGTTCAACGGCGCGGCGCATGTGGTGATCCCCGCGCTCTACCCGGATGCGGGCTTCGACGCG
>JBKJNV010000368.1:0-5246 GCA_046593435.1 Roseomonas sp. | reverse complement strand
GACCCGGCGGGGTTCGAGCGCGTGCAGCACGCCTATGTGCTGCGCACGCATTACGATGTCGCGCTCAAGCGCATCGTCGCGAGCGGCATCGACGCCGCGGCAAGGGTGCGCACACTGCATGAGGTGCTGTGGTCCACGACCGTGCAGCACGGCCCGTTTGGCGCGCTGGCGATCTTTCGCGCGGCCGCCCAGGGTGGGCAGGATGACGCGGCGCTGATCTGCGCGATCTATGCCGAGCGCGGGCGGCGGGATGCGAGCGGCGTGCTGGTGCATTTCTCCGGCAACTCCAAGCCGGTGCAGGAAGGCGTGGCGCGGCGCTTCGTCGACGAATGCGATGACGCGCTGGAGATGCTCGCGGTTGAGGTGCGCTCGCCCCGGCCGGTTGTCTTTGCCGCGCCCGTCACCGCGCCTGTTCCCGCGCCGGTGGTGCGGGGTGCCTCCGCGGCACCGGGCGATGAGGCACCGGCGACGCAGCCGCCCGCGCGTGACCTGCCGGCCTGGTACGGCATCGCGGAGACGGAGGCAGGCGAGGCGATGGTGGCCGGCAGCGGCGACAATCCGCGCATCGTCGAATACTTCGGCTGGACCAGCCTGGGCGAGAAGCCCGACAGTGTTCCGTGGTGTGGCGCCTTCGTGGCCTTTTGCCTCGGCAAGGCGGGTTTCCTGCGCAAGGGCACCGGCTCTGCCCGTGCGGCGAACTGGATGGATTTCGGCAAGCCGCTCGACGGGCCGAGGAAGGGCTGCGTGGTGGTGCTGGAGCCTCAGGCGCCAGGCTCCTCCGGGCATGTGGGCTTTTGGGACCGGACAGAGGGGGCGCGGATTTTCCTGCTTGGCGGCAATCAGGGGAACAAGGTGGGCGTCAACAGCTTCGCGCTGAGGGATGTGCGCAAGTTCGGCTATCGCTGGCCGCTGGATGGCTGAGGGACAGGCTCGCCTCAGCCGTTCCTTTTCGTGATGGCCGGCAGCAGCGCCAGCGCCGCGCCGAGCAGCCCGATCCCGCAGGCGAGCGGCCCAAAACCCCAGAACCCCTCCCGCGCCAGCATCCACCCGCCCAGGGCGGCCGCTCCCAGCCAGCCGAAGCTCGCGGAGGTGACGTTGAGACCCAGCACGGTGCCGCGTACCTCCTCGGGCACGCTCGCGAGGCTGGCCATCAGGCTCGGCCGGGCCAGCGCGTTGATGAGCACATAGGCGAAGCCCAGCCCGACCGAGACCGGCAGGCTCACCGTCCAGCCGAACAGCGGCAGGGCCACGAATGCGGACCCGGCCATGGCGGCCGCGAAGATGAGGAGGCGGTTCGGCAGCCGGTCTGCCATCTGCCCGCCGATGATGGTGCCGGCGATGTTGCCCAGCGCGAACAGCGCCAGGGGAAGGGCAACGGCAGCCAGCGAGAGCGCGTAGGTGGTTTGCAGGAAGGCCGCGAAATAGACCGCCATGAGGCCGTAGCAGACGCGCTCGGCCACCCCCATCGCAAGCAGGCGCAGCACCGGCCCCGACAGCGCGGCCCGGTAGCTCACGCGGGCGCCGCGCACATGCCCCGCGCTGCCCGCAGGCCGCAACGTGGTGGCCAGCAGCGCGAGGGCGGCAAGCATCGCGGTGGCGCCGACGGCGAGGGTGACGCCGCGCCAGCCGAGCACTTCCCCGATCCAGGCCGCGAAGGGCACGCCGATCAGCAGCGCGAGCGACTGGCCGGCCATGATCCAGCCCAGCGCGCGGCCGCGCTGCCCGGGCTCAACGCGCGTTGACGCCTCGGCCATGATGGTGCCGGTGAAGGAGCCCGCGAAGGCCCCCGCGACCGTCGCCCAGATCGCGACGGCGAGGTAGGTCTCCCCACTCGCGGTGCCGATGAGGGCGAGGGCGAGGCCGACCGGGCCGCCGATCAGGAAGGGGCGCCGGCCCCAGCGATCCGACCCGGCACCCGCGACCAGTGAGGCGATGCCCCAGGAGATCGACGTCATCGCCATCAGATTCGCGACCAGCGGCAGGGTGCTGCCCAGGTCGCGGGCCATGTCGATCAGGAAGGGGGCGCGCGTGGTGCCGCTGCACGCGGCCGCGAACATGGCGAGGCAGCAGGCGGCGAGCAGCGCCCAGGGCATCGGGGCTTCCGGGGGGCGCGTCGAAGGTGCGGGCATGAGGGCCAGGGTAGAGCAGCGCGCGCCGGCACGGCAGGGGGCGCCGGCGGGCTTCGGAGAGATTGATCCGTCAGGGTTCGCGGATGGCTTCCTGCAAGCCGCGCGTCAGCGGGTTGAGGAAGTAGGAGAGCAGGTTGCGCGTGCCGACCTTGATCTCGGCGGTGAGTGTCATCCCTGGCGTGATGCGGCTGCCCTCCGGCAGCCCGGGGAGGGATTGGACCGGCAACTCCACCTGGCCCGCATGCATCCCGGCGCTGCCCATCCGCGCCTCTCCCGACTCGTTGCGCTGCCCGGATTCCGGGGCCACGGCGCGCAGTCGCCCTTGCAGGGCGCCGTGCCGCTGGAAGGGGAAGGCGTCGATCTTCACGCTCACCGGATCGCCCGGGCGCGCATGGCCGACATCGGCGGAGCGCAGCGTGATTTCGGCGATCAGCGGCACACCGAGCGGGACCAGCGTGATCAGCGCCTCCGCCTCGCGCAGCACGGAGCCCACGGAACGGCGCGCGACGTCCAGCACGATGCCGTCTTGTGGCGCCGTGAGGGTGGTCAGCTCTCCCAGGCGGCGCGCCTTGCCCAGCTGCTCATCCACGCGGGCCAGCTCGGCGCGGACGCGGATGCCGTCCTCCGTCAGCATCCGGCGCCAGTCATGGGTGAAGCTCTGCCGCTCGGCCTGCTTGGCGAGCAATGCGTGGCGGAGTTCAGTGATACGGTTGCGCGTCTGGGCCAGGTCATGTTCGGCCTGGATGCGCTGTGAGCGGGCGCTGAGCAGGTTGAGGCGGGAGCCGACCTGGCGTTCGGCAAGGTCGGCGCGCATCACCTCGACATCCCGCGCAATGCTGGCCTGCTGGGCACGCAGGCCGGCGCTGTCTTCGAGGCTGCGGATGGAGGCGGAGATGCCGGCGATGTCTTCATCGTAGGAACGCAGCCGCGCATCACGCACGGCTTCGCGCTGGGATCGCAGGACGGCTTGCAGAACCTCGTCCGGGGCGTTGGCAACCTCCGTCGCGGCACCCGCGAGCTCGGCACCGATGCGCGCGGCCTGGGCCACGAGGCTGCGGCGCTGTGCCTCCAGCGTAGCCGTGTCCGCATCGGCGAAGGTGGCATCGAGGATGGCGAGGACCTGGCCGGCGCGCACCACGTCGCCGGGGCGGACGCGCATTTCGCGGATGATGGCGCGTTCCAGCGGTTGCAAAATGATGGGCGGCGCATCGGGGGTCAGGCGGCCTTGGCCGGTGACGACGACATCGACCTCGGCAACGGCTGCAATGCCGATCAGCAGCACGAACAGCAGCGCGACCAGGTAATGCGCGCCGCCGAGGAAGGGCGGCGGGGTTTCGGCGAGCAGGTCATCGAGTTCGCCCTGGAACCCGATCGCTTCCGTGGCGATGGGGCGCGGCTTGGGTCGTGGCATGCCGCGCAGGCGGGCGAAAATGTTCGGCGTGGCGCTGGCCGCAGGCCGAGAGCGCGGCGCGGCGTCGATGCTGGCGGCGCTCATCAGGCGGGCTGCATATGCTGTGTCTGCTGGTGCCAGAGGTGGCGATACACCTCGCAGCGTTGCAGCAGCACGGTGTGCGGCGCGATGTCCAGCACGCGACCGCGTTCGAGCACCAGTATGGCATCGGCGCGGGCCAGCGAGGCCAGCCGGTGGGAGACGATGATCATGGTGCGCCCTTCCGCGATGCGGTTGAGGTTGCGCTGGATGATGGCCTCGCTCTCGGGGTCGAGCGCGCTGGTCGCCTCGTCGAAGATGAGCAGTGCCGGGCGCGGCAGCAGGGCGCGCGCGATGGCCAGGCGCTGGCGCTGGCCGCCGGAGAAGTTCGAGGCCCCTTCCTCGACCATCGTGTCGTAGCCAAGCGGCAGGCGTTCGATGAATTCATCGGCGCCGGCGAGGCGGGCGGCGTCGAGCACCTGGTCCAGCGGCGCGTCGGGGCGCGCGGCGGCGATATTGTCGCGGATGGTGCCGGAGAAGAGCAGGTTTTCCTGCAGCACCACGCCGGTGCCGCGCCGCAGATGGGTAAGATCGATGTGGCGGAGGTCCACGCCGCCGGCGCGGATGATGCCCTCCTGCGGGCGGTGGATGGCCTGGATGAGCCGCGTCACCGTGGTCTTGCCCGAACCCGAGCGGCCGACGATGCCGATGATCTGGCCAGGCTCGACGGCGAAGGACACATCCTGGAGCGCAGGGGCGCCGGCGCCGGGGTATTGGAAAGAGACGTTCTCGAAGTGCAGCGCGCCGGTGATGGGCGGGCGCGCAAGGCGTTGGTGGGTGTTGGTCTCGGGTGCGGTGTTCATCACCCGGCCGAGCATGCGCACGGACAAAGCGGCTTCCTGATACTCGTTGATGAGTGCGACGATCTGCACCAGCGGTCCCGTGACGCGGCCCGACAGCATGGAGAATGCGATCAGGGCGCCGAGGCTGAGATGGCCTTCGAACACCGCGACAGCGCCCGCCGAGAGCAGCGTGATCTGCATCAGCTTCTCAAGTGCGGTGGTGATGACCGTTCCCGCGATGCCGACGCGGCCGACCTCGGCCTGCTGGCGCACCGCCTGGACCACGCGGCGTTCCCAGTTGGATTGGCGCACCGGTTCGAGCACGAGGGATTTCACCGCGCGCATGTTGTGCAGCGTTTCGACCAGGTAGGCCTGGCGCGCGCCTTCGGTCTGGTACAGGCGGTCGAGCTTGCGGCGGAAGGCTGGCACCATGGCCGCGATCACGCCCGCTATGGCCGCCGAGAAGCCGAGCACGATCGCGGTCAGCAGCGGGCTGTAGAGCGCGAGCACGATGATGAGGATGGGCAGGAACACCGCGTCCAGCATGGTCTGGAACAGCCGGCCCGTGAGGAAGTGGCGCAGCTTCTCGGTCTGCTGCATGTGGCGCGTCAAAACGCCGGCCGCCTGGCTTTCGAAGAAGTGCAGCGGCAGCGACAGCAGGTGGTGGAAGGTGCGCGCACCCAGCTGCGCGTCGATCTTGTTGGTCGCGAGCAGCATCAGGCGTTGGCGGATATAGCCGAAGGCGGCGTCGAAGACGGTGAGCAGGACGAAGATGCCGGCCACCACATACAGGGTCTGGTAGCTTTGGTGGGTGATGACCTTGTCGATCAGCACCTGGAACAGCAG
>JBKJNV010000327.1:0-20082 GCA_046593435.1 Roseomonas sp. | reverse complement strand
GCCGCGTCCTCCATCTCCGATGAGATGAGGTCCAGGGCGGACTTCACGAACAGGAAGACAAGCGGGAAGGAATGCAGCGCGATCACGGTGCCCAGGCCCGTGAAGGTGTAGATGTTGAACAGCGGGTCCTCGGCGCCGGTCACGTAGCGCCAGGCGACGTTGAGGAAGCCCGAATTCGGCCCCGCGAGCAGAATCCAACCGATCGCGCCCAGGTACGGCGGCAGCACGAAGGCCGCCATCACCATCGCCCAGACGAAACCCTTGCCCGGCATGTTCGTGCGCGACACCGCCCATGCCATCGGCACCGCGATCACCGTCGCGATGCTCGCCGAGAGCAGGCCGAGCTTGAGCGAATTGAACAGCGCGTCGATGTAGCGCGCACGGCCATAAGCGGTGGCGTAATTCTGGAGCGTGAAGTCACCGTCGCGCGTCTCGAAGCTCGCGATCATGAGCTTGATGAGCGGAAAGGCGACCAGGAAGGCCAGGGCGAGCGCGAGGCACAGCCACAGCAGCATGATCGGCTCGGCATTGCGCAGCCGCGCCGCAAAGCCGGTACGCGCCGTCACCGGGCGCGGCAGAACCTGGTCGGACGCCACCTGGTCAGACGCCGAAGGTATCGCGCCAGGCTTCGCGCACTTCCGGCACGCCACGCTCCGCCTCGGCCTGGGTCGGCGAGATGAGGGTGATGTCGCTGACGCGGCGCGCACCCGGTGCCGGCTCCGTATCGGGGTGGATCGGGTCGCCGAACAAGGGACGGATGGCGTCGGAGAGGAAGCGGCTCGTGGTGAATTCCATGAACAGCTTGGCGGCGTTGGGGCGTGGCGCGTTGCGCGGAATCGCCGAGGGCGAGACGGTGGCGAGCACCCCTTCCTCGGGGTAGATCAGGCGCAGCGGGTTGCCGCGCGAGATCGACAGCGAGGTGGAGGAGGATGGCACCGCGACGCCGATGCTGCGCTCACCGGCATTGAGCGCGGTGATCGGGTCGAGCGAGGAGCGCCCGATCATGGGGCGGTTGCGCTCCAGCCGCGTGAAATAGTCCCAGCCATACATCTTGCGCATCTGCACGGCCCAAATGCCGATCGCACCCGAGAAGCCCGGATGGCCGACGGCGAGCTGGTTGCGCCATCTCGGATCGAGCACGTCGGTCCATTTCTTGGGCGCGTCGGCCTCGCTCACGCGGCGGGTATTATGGGCCATCAGGTACAGGCCGATGAAGCTGGTGTGATAGTAGCCATCCGGGTCGGCGCGGCGGAGGTCGGGGAACAGGCCCCCGTCGTTTTCGGGGCGGAACTGCATCAGCCGGTTTTCGCGCTTGAGCAGGCTGTAATGGCCAAAATCGGTGGAGCTGAAGACGTCGCACTGGGCCGCACCCGCGCGCATGTCCTGGCTCAGGCGCTGGAAGGCCACCTGCGAGGTGGAGCGCACCACATTGCAACGCACGCCGGGGAAGCGTGCGGTGAAGGCGCGGCCCACCGCTTCGGAATGCTCGGCGCTGTATTGGCCGGAATACCAGGTGAGTTCGCCTTCGCGGCGGGCGGCTTCGTGGAGTGTTCGCTCGTGCGCGGGCAGGTCCTGCGCGCGTGCCGCGAAGGGCATGGCGGCGGCCAGGGCTGCGATGGTGCGGCGAGAGATGAGCATGTGGCCGTCTCCTGTTTCCCGGGGGAGAGGGCACGCATTCTGATTGGCTTCTTTGAGCCTTGCGTTTCCTGTTCCCTTCTCCCGAGGTTGCCATGCGGGTTTGCATCCGTAAACCTCCGAAAAATCAGGGGAGAAAAAGCAATGTCACTGCTTGATCGGATCGGGGTGGATATCGGCCGCAAGCTGAAGCTGGAGGATGGCATCGCCTGGGCCGCGGCCAATGGCGTGCGGCACATCGACATCCAGCTCGACACCGGGGCGAACAAGGTGACGATGTTCGACGATGCCCGCTGCGCCGCGATCCGCGAACAGTGTGCCGCGACCGGCGTGCAGATCGCGCTGCATACGCTGTCGGCCGTGAATGTCGCCGAGTATTCGCCCTTTCTCGCCGACGCGGTGGACAGCTACATGCGCGCCTATATCGAGGTCGCGCCCAAGCTGGGTGCTGCGTGGATCGTGGTGCATGCCGGCTACCACTTCACCGCCGACGTGCCCATGCGCATGGAAGCCGCGCGCGACCGGCTCAAGCGCATGGTCGAGCATGCCGAACGCCATGGTGCGTTGCTGCTGCTGGAGAATTTGAACAAGGAACCGCCGAATGCCGAGGTGCACTACCTGGCGCACACGATGGAGGAATGGGCCTATTTCCACGACGCCATCGACAGCCCCGCCTTTGCGCTGTCGTTTACCGCCAACCACGCGCATCTGATGCCCGAGGGCGTGTCGGCCTGGATCGACGCCATTCCGCTGTATCGCGTGCGCGAGGTGCGGCTGGCCGATTGCTGGCGCAACGGGGATGAGGAGCACCTGGTGCTCGGTGCGGGCGATTTCGATTTCGGCGACATGTTCGCGCAGCTGGAGGGGCGCGGCTATCGCGGCGCCTACACCAACGCCTTCGGCACGCTCGAGGATATGCAGTCGGCGCGGCTGGGCATGGTGGAACTCGCCCGCGCGCGCGGGGTCGCGGTGTGAAAGCTGCGCGGGAGGATGACCTCCCGCGCTCCGGTTTCAGGCGGTAAACGGCACGCCGGAGGTGGCCACCTTCACGCGCCCGGCCTGGTTGCCCATCGCGGCGACGAAAGCGTCGGCGTTGGGCGCCAGCATCGGAAAGGTCGCGTAGTGGCAGGGGATGATGGTGGCGACGGCGGGCAGGAAGCGCGTGATCGCCATCGCGGCGCTGCGCGCACCCATGGTGAAGCGATCCCCGATCGGCACCATCACCACCTTGGGCTGATGCAGTTCCGCGATCAGCGCCATGTCGGAGAAAATATCCGTGTCGCCCATGTGGTAGATGGTCGGCTCGGCGCTGGTCTTCGGCGTCACGACGATGCCGTTCGGCAGGCCGAGATCCTGCTGCACGCCATTCTCATCCATCGCGGCCGAGGAATGCAGCGCCTGGGTGAGCGTGACGGTGAAGCTGCCCTGGTCCGTCGCCCCGCCGGTGTTCATCGGGTCGAACGCCTTGAGCCCGCGCTTGGCCAGGTACATGCAGATTTCGAAATTCGTGACCACCTTCGCGCCGGTCCGCTTCGCGATGGCGAGCGTGTCGCCCACATGATCCGAATGGCCATGGGTAAGCAGGATATGCGTGGTGCCCGCGGTCTCCGCGGCGATGTCGCCCTTGAACATGCCGTTGCCGGTCAGGAAGGGGTCGATCAGGATATTGGCGTCGCCGAAGCGCAGGCGGAAGGCCGAGTGGCCGAACCAGGTGATGTCCATGGCGCGAGATGCTCCTGAGGGATGGGTGCGCCGGATTGTGGCGGCTTCGGTGATACGGGCAAGAGGGGCGGCGCGGTCTTCATCGCGCCGCCACGCCCTTCACGCCGGGCTTTGAGCACCCCGCACCAGCCGCCCCGGCAATGCACCGGTCGCAATGCCCTCGCGGAAGGTCACGGTGCCGGACAGGATGGTGGCGACATAGCCATCCGCACGCTGGACCAGGCGCTTGCCGCCGGCCGGCAGGTCGTAGCGCATCTCGGGCACGTGCAGGCGCAGGCGGGCATGGTCGATGATGTTGATGTCCGCCTTGTGCCCCGGTGCGATCAGCCCGCGATCGGTGAGCCCCACCGCCAGCGCATTGTCGCGCGTGAGGCGCTTGACCACGAAGCCCAGCGGCAGCTTCGCCCCGCGGGAGCGGTCGCGCGTCCAATGCGTCAGCAGGTGCGTGGTCGCACTCGCGTCGCAGATATAGCCCACATGCGCGCCGCCATCGCCGAGGCCCGTGACCGTGTGCGGATGGCGCAGCATCTCCCCGATCGCGCCGAGGTCGCCATCGGCATAGTTCAGGATCGGGCGGTTGAGGATGGCCTGGCCGTCCTTCTCCATCATCCATTCATAGCAGAGCGTGGCGGGGTCCACCCCGCGCCGCGCGGCCTCGGCGGCGACGGATGTGTCCGGGTGCGGCTCATACTCGGGCGGGTCGCCGAGGCGGAAGATGCGCGACCAGTTCTCGTGCCGCGCGCGCAGCATCGGGTCGGCGGTCTGTTCGGCCAGGATGCGGGCGCGGAAAGCAGGGTCGCGCAGATGCTCCATTCGCGCGGCGAAGGGCAGGTCGGCGATGTGCTTGAAGGAGGGGCGGTGCAGGAACGGGTGCTGGCTCAGTTCGAAGCCGAACATCAGCCCCACCGGGCGGCCCATCACCTGCGCCAGCATCGGCGTGCCGGCGGCATTCGCGGCGCTGACCTTGGCCAGCAATTCGCGCCACAGATGCGGCTTGCTCTCACGCTGGAGAAGCGAAAAGGTCATCGGGCGTCCCGAGCGCTTCGCGATGCGCTGGAGCATGGCGAATTCGGCATCGACATCGTCGAAATCCGAGATCACCTGCAGCCAGCCCTGCCCGGCATCGCGCACCGCATCCGCGATGGCGGCGAGTTCGGCCTCGGCGGCGCCCAGCGTGGGGATTGCCTCACCCGCCAGCGTTTTGTGCGCGATGGCCCGCGAGGTCGCGAAGCCCAGCGCGCCGGCGCGCATGCCCTCACCAACCAGGCGGGCCATCTCGGCGCGGTCGGCCTCGGTCGCGTCCTCGCGCTCGGCACCGCGCTGCCCCATGACATGCACGCGCACGGCGGAGTGCGGCACCTGTGTGGCGATGTCGAGGTCATAGCGCCGCGCAGCCAGGGAATCGAGGAATTGCGGGAAGCTCTCCCAGTTCCAGGGGATGCCGGCGGTCAGCACCACTTCGGGCAGATCCTCCACGCCTTCCATCAGGCGGATCAACATTTCGCGGCGTTCCGGACGGCAGGGCGCGAAGCCCACGCCGCAATTGCCGATGAGTGCCGTGGTCACGCCGTTCCAGGAGGAGGAACCGATGGTCTCGCTGAACGTGACCTGCGCATCGTAATGCGTGTGCAGGTCGACGAAGCCGGGGGTGACGAGCAGGCCCTTGGCGTCGAATTCCTCTGCCCCGCGCGCGTCGAGCCCATGGCCCACCGCGGCGATGCGGCCGTCGCGGATGGCGATGTCGGCCTCATAGGGCTCGCCGCCATTGCCGTCGGCGATCATGCCGCGGCGGATGAGGATATCGACCTGTTCGGTCATGTTGGGCGTCCCCCGATGAGCACTGACGTGGCGATGGGCGGCCGGAATTGCCCGGTTCATCAGCAGCGCGGGCGCATGCTTCCTCACCCCCGGCGCCGGCGCAAGGGCCACGGCGGCGCCCGACCGTGCCGTGGTGGTGGGGACCGCTTGAATTACATCGCCTCCATCTACATTTGAGACGCGGCGCTTCGGGCCCCTCTGGCGACCGCGAGACAGCGGTGCGCGATGTCGAAGCGCTCACTTGCGAGGGCGGCCCAGGCCGCCCCGATCCGGAGGGGTTTTGGGCATGTCGGGCCTTCACCATCGCTGCGGCGGCCTTGATGCCGGCGCGCCTTCCGTCACCGACGCTTGAGCGAAGGACATTCAGCATGCCACTTCTCCTGTGCCCGAACGACAATGGCTCCATGCAGACCGTGCGGCGCGGCGGTGTCGAGTTCGACATGTGCCCGACCTGCCGCGGCGTTTGGCTTGATCGCGGCGAGTTGGAAAAGCTGATGGTGAGCGACGCCACGCCGCCAAGCCCGGCGAGCTTCACCCAGCCGCAGGAGCAGCAGCCTACCCAGTACCGTCCGCGCGACAGCGATGATGACGACCGCCGCTCGCACGACAGCCGCGACTACTCCGGCAAGCCGCGCAAGAAATCGAGCATCTTCGATATCTTCGACTGAGGCGGCGCGTCACAGGATCAGGCTGAGGCGCCGCCTCACACGATCAGACTGAGGCGCCGCCTCAAGGGAATTGCAGCAGCAGGGCCTTGAGGTAGGCGCTCTCCGGCAGCATCGGGTGCAGCGGGTGGTCGGGCCCCGCACCACCCTGAAACAGCAGGCGCATCGTCGGCCGGGCACGTGCGGCGCCCCACAGCACGGCATCGGCGAACTCGCCGGGACCCACATGGTGCGAGCAGGAGGCGATGAACAGGAAGCCGCCCTTCTTCACACGCTCCGCCGAAAGGCGCGCGAGCTTGCCGTAGGCACGCAGCGCGGCGGGGTTGTCCTTGCGCGCCTTGGCGAAGGCCGGCGGGTCGGCCACCACGATGTCGAACTGGCCTTCGATGCGGGGCAGGTGCTCCATGGCGTCGGCGCGCAGCGGCGTGACGCGATCGGCCAGCCCCTGGGCGGCGGCGGCTTCCATGGCGAGGTCGAGCGCATGCTGGCTGGCATCGAGCAGGGTGACGTGGGTGGCTCCGGCCGCAGCGGCCTGCAGGCCGAAGCCGCCGGTGTGGCAGAAGGCGTCCAGCATCGTCAGACCGGGCGCAAGGCGCGCGACGCGGGCGCGGTGTTCGCGCTGGTCGTGGAACCAGCCGGTCTTCTGGCCGCCCACGAGGTCGATGGGGAAGCGCAGCCCGCCCTCCTCGGCCCAGGCGCGGCTGGCCTCGCCATGCAGCGCCTTGGTCTCCAGCGGCAGGTTTTCCAGCGCCCGAACACCTGAGTCATTGCGGGCCATGATGTCGCTGGGCTTCACCAGCGCGAGCAGCGCCTCGGTGATGTGCGCCGTCGCGGCCTCCATCCCGGCGGTATTGGCCTGGAGCACGAGCGTATCGCCATAGCGGTCGATGATGAGGCCGGGCAGGAAATCGGCCTCGGCATGGACCAGGCGGTAATAGGGCGTCGGCAGCAGGCGGGTGCGCAGCGCCAGCGCGGCACTCAGGCGCTTGGTGAACCAAGCCGTGTCGATGCGCGCCTCGGGGTCGGCGTCCAGCCGGCGCGCGGCGATCAGGCTGTGCGGGTTGAAGTGCCAAGTACCGTGCTGCGCGCCGTCATCGCCCACCAGGCGCACGACGGACCCCGAGGGCAGGCCCCGCACCTCGGGCGTCATCGCGATTTCGTTGGAGAAGGCCCAGGGGTGGCCGGCCTTCACGCGTTTGTCGCGGCCAGACAACAGACGGATCAACGGAGCACTCATCGGCGATGGATAGGCGCTGAGAGGGAGCAAGGCCAGGGGGCGCTGCCCCCTGAACCCCCGCCGGGGATCGCGCCGATCGCCGGCCCCCTGCATGGGTTGGTCCTGGGATAGGCGAGGGGTGTGCTTGCTAAATGGCGCGTCGAGGGAGCGCCTCTTGCCACCGGGACTTCGATGCACCCCCCTCCGCAACCCGCCTTGCCTCCGGCGGGGCTCAACACCCTCACCCAGTTCCAACCAACAGATGGAGGTCGAGGATCGATACGATCCTCGCGGGGTCCAGGGGCAGAGCCCCTTGGCCTTCCTTCCACCTCGAGCGCGGATCATGCGCCCGAGTGGCCCAAGGTTTGCAACGCAGGGCACAGCCCAGGGCAGACCTTGGGCAATCGCCGCGCCCGTCCATCCATCCGCGATGCATATCGCGCCAAACCGTCCAATTTGGAGGCATTTATGTTCAACCGTCGCCATCTCCTCGCGGGCGCTGCCGGCGTGCTCGCCGCGCCCGCCACCTTGCGTGCCCAGGGCTCGGCCTGGCCGGCGCGGGGCTCCGTCCGGCTGGTCGCGCAATTCCCGCCAGGGGGCCTGGTCGACACGATCAGCCGCCTGATGGCCCCCGCCCTCGGCCAGGCCCTGGGCCAGACGGTGGTGGTGGAAAACCGCGCCGGTGCGGGCGGCGTGATCGGCACCGATTTCGTCGCCAAGCAACCGGCCGATGGCTACACGCTGTTGGTCAGCCATGCCTCGGTGCATGTCTTCTCGACCGCGACCATGCCGACCCTGCCCTTCGACCCGATCGGCGACTTCACCCATATGGGCATGCTGGTGGAGGCAGCGAACGTGCTGCTGGTGCGCGCGGAATCGCCGTTTCGCACGCTCGAGCAGTACCTTGACGCCGCGAAGACGCGCCCGGTGCGCTTCGGCTCCTCGGGCATCGGCTCGGCGCCGCATCTGCTGGGGGCGATGCTTTCGGGTGAGGCGCGTGCGCCCAACCTCGACCATGTGCCCTATCGCGGCAGCGCGCCGGCGATGCAGGACCTGATGGCGAACCAGATCGAGAGCATCATCGACCCGATCACCACCAATGTTCAGCTGTTGCGCGACGGCGTGCTGCGCTGCCTCGCCGTGTCCTCGCCGCAGCGGCTGCCGGCATTCCCGAACGTTCCAACCTTTGCCGAACAGGGCTTCCCGCGCCTGACCTCGGCGCAGTGGCTGGGACTTTCGGCGCCGAAGAACCTTCCCGCGCCGATCGCGGAGCGGATCACGGCACTGATCCCGACGCTGCTGGCGCGGCCCGAGCTGCGCACGCGCTTCGAGGATCTGCAGACGCTGCCGCGCGACCCGCTGCCCTTGGGGCCGAACTTCGTGAGCATGATGCGCGAGCAGATCACCGAATGGACCGCCGTGGCGCGGCAGTTCAACATCACCATCAGCTAAAACATGGGCAGCTGAAACATGGGCAGCTGAAACGCGGGCGGGGAGGGCTTTGCCCTCCTCGCCTTCAGCTGCGCACGGCGAGCACCACACCCCCGAGCGTCAGGCTCAGGGCCACAATCTCTCGCGGGCCGAAGGGCTCACCCAGCGCGATGGCTGCGACACAGACGCCGATCACCGGGGCCAGCAGCGTGCCGATCGTCGCGGTTGATGCGGGCAGGCGGCGCAGGGCGGCGAACCAGCCCGCGTAGCACAGGCACAGCGGGATGATCGCCGAATAGGCCAACAGCGCCCAGGCGGTGTCTGAAATCGCGCCGGGGTTCAGCGGCTCGAATGCGAGCGAGGCCAGCAGCAAGGGCGCACCGCCGAGCCCGACCTGCCAAGCCGCGCTGCTCAGCGGCGGCAGCGCCAGCGGCCAGCGCTTCGTCACCACGGTGCCGATCGCAAACGTCACCGCGGCGCCAAGGGTGAGCAGCACCCCGGGCAGCTTGGCGAGGCCGAGGGAGACACCCTGCCCCAGCATCAGCACCGCGACACCTGCGAACCCGATCAGCAGGGCGATGATGCGGCGGGCGGTCGGTCGCTCCCCCAGCAGCGGCCAGGCCAGCAGCGTGGTCCAGATGGGCATGGTGTAGCAGGTGATGGCGGCCTCGCTGGCCGAGAGCCAGAGCAGGGCAAAGGTGGCAAAGCCCATCCAGCAGCTGACGTTGAGCAGGGCGGCGAGTGCGAGGCGCGGTAGGATGGCACGCGTGATGGCGAGGCTCTCTCCGGCGGCGAGCGCGATGGCCGCGAGCACGCCCGCGCCCACCATGGCCGGCCAGGCGCGCGCGGCGAGGGGTGGCATCTCGCCCACCAGGACCTTCATCGCAGGCCACGCGAAGCCCCAGCCGCAGGCAGTGAACAGAAGGAGAAGGAGGCCGGTGTTCCGGGGGGTCAATGCGCGAATTCGGGCGCCTCGCGGGTCAGGATGCGCTTGATGCTTTCAAGGTGCAGATGCGCGCTTTCGCGGTCTCCCTTGCGCATCTGCTCATAGGTCTTGCGCGCGAGTTCGGGCGGTACCGGCTTCAGCGGCCGGCCGGTGGACATCGCAAGCCGCTGCGCCTCGGCGGCGCGTTCGAGGTAGTAGAGGTCATCCCATGCCTCGGCGATGGTGGGCCCTGTCACCATGACGCCGTGGTTGCGCATGAACACCACGTCGGCATCGCCCATCGACGCCGCGATGCGGTCGCCCTCGGCCTCATCCAGCGCAAGGCCGCCGTAATCCTCGTCCACCACCATGCGGCCGTAGAATTTCAATGCCGATTGCCCGGCCCAGACCAGCGGCGGGCCTTCGAGCATGGCGAGTGCCGTGGCGTTGGGCATGTGGGTGTGGAAGGCGGCCTTGGCGCGCGGGTTCTTCAGGTGCAGCCGGCCATGGATGAAGAAGGCGGTCGATTCCGGCACGCCCTCCCCGGCCACGACATTGCCCCCGAAGTCGCAGATCAGCAGCCGCGAGGCAGTGATCTCGGCGAAGGCCCAGCCATAGGGATTGACCAGGAACAGGTCGTCGCGTCCGGGCACCATGGCGGAGAAGTGGTTGCAGATGCCCTCATGCATCCCCAGGCGTGCGGCCATGCGGAAGCAGGCGGCGAGGTCGATGCGCGCCTGCCGCACGGCATCGGTGCCGAGGTCGGAATTGCGCAGGATGGCGGGGGCGGCGGCACCGCCGAGGGCATGGGCCATGTGAGGAGCTTCCCGGTACAGTCACACCTTACCTTGCCATCGCCGGCACCCGCGCGATAGCAGGGGCTTTGCGCGGAGCGAGACATCCCATGAGCGGCACCAACCAGCGGATCGACGGCAAGCGGCTGTGGGACAGCCTGATGGCCATGGCCGAGATCGGCGCCACGCCCAAGGGCGGCGTCCGCCGCCTGACGCTGACCGAGGTGGACAAGGCCGGTCGCGCCCGCTTCGGCGGCTGGTGCGAAGCCCTCGGCCTCAAGGTGCGCGTGGATGCCATGGGCAACATGTTCGCCCGGCGCGAGGGGCGTGACCCCAACCGCCTGCCCGTGCTGTTCGGCAGCCACCTCGACAGCCAGCCCACGGGCGGCAAGTTCGACGGCGCCCTGGGCGTCATCGCCGGGCTTGAGGTGATGCGCAGCCTCAACGACCACGGCATCGTCACCGAGGCCCCGGTCGAGCTGGTGAACTGGACGGATGAGGAGGGCAGCCGATTCGGGCGCTCCCTGATGGGCAGCGGCGTCTGGGCGGGCGTCTACCCGCAGGACGCGGCCTATGGCTGGCAGGATGCGGAGGGTGTGACCGTCTCCGACGCGCTCGACGGCATCGGCGCCAAGGGCGAACACCCGGCCAAGCCCTTCCCGGCGGACGCCTATTTCGAACTGCACATCGAGCAGGGCCCGATCCTGGAGCGTGAGGGCAAGCAGGTGGGTGTGGTCACCGGCGCCCAGGCGCAGGTCTGGTGGGATGCGGTGGTCACCGGCCAGGACGCCCATGCCGGCACCACGCCCCCCTCTGCCCGCCGCGACGCGCTGCTGACCGCGGCGCGGATCATCACGCTGGTCGATGATCTGATGCGTGTGCATGGCGATGACGGGCGCGGCACGGTGGGCTGGCTCCAGGTGGTCAATGCCAGCCGCAACGTGGTGCCTGGCGAGGTGCGCTTCTCGGTCGAGTTCCGCCACCCCGACACCACCGTGATCGAGGCGATGGCCGCCGAATTCCCCCGCCGCGCCGGCGAGCTTGCGGCCGCGAACCGCACGCCGCTTGATCTCAAGCAACTGTTCCTGCTGCCGCACCAGCCCTTCGACGCCGGCTGCGTCGCGATCGTGCGGGAGGCCTCGGCGCGGCTGGGCTACTCGACGCGGGACATCATCTCCGGCGCCGGGCACGACGCGGTGTATGTCGCGCGCAGCGTGCCGACGGCGATGATCTTCACCCCCTGCAAGGACGGGCTTTCGCACAACGAGGCCGAGAGCATCGAGCCGGAGGAGGCGGAGGCGGGGACGCAGGTGCTGTTCCAGGCGGTGCTGGCGCGGGCGAACCGGGCGATCTGAGCAAGCGCCGGGAGAAGGAATTCTCCCGGACCCTGTTCTTTTATTTTTGGCTTTTGGTGCCCGTTGGCAGGTGGTTCGTTCAAGGGAATGGCAGTGCTGTCCGCGCAGCCTTCCCATGGATAAAAAAGAAAGAATGGGGGTCTGGGGGAAATTCATTTCCCCCGGCCTTCCTTGGAAAAGGAAGCGCATCATGGAACCAACCATCCGCCTGCACCCCGAAGACGGCGTGCTCATCGCGCGCATCGCCCTTCCTCCCGGCACCGCGGTGGCCCCCGGCGTCACCGTCGGCGAGCGCCGCATCCCCCCCGGCCACAAGGTGGCGATCCGTCCCCACGCGAAGGGTGAGCCGATCCGCCGCTACGGCCAGATCATCGGCTTCGCAACCGAGACCATCGCGCCCGGCGCCTGGGTGCACACCCACAACTGCGCCATGGGCGATTTCGCCAAGGACTACGCCTGGGGCGTGGATGCGCGCCCCACCTTGCCGGCCAATACGCCGGCCACATTCGAGGGCATTCGCCGAGCCGATGGGCGCGTCGCCACGCGCAACTACATCGGCATCATCACCTCGGTGAACTGCTCCGCCCATGTCGCGGATCTGATCGCGCGGCAGTTCGAACCCAACCCCATCACGGGGACCAACCCGCTTGCCGACTGGCCGCATGTGGATGGCGTCGTTGCCCTTACCCACAAGACCGGCTGCGGGATGACGATGGGAGAGCCGCTGACCCTGCTGCGCCGCACGCTCGCGGGCTTCGCGCGGCATGCGAATTTCTCCCACGTGATCGCCATCGGCCTGGGCTGCGAGGTGAACCAGCTCGCACCCATGCTGGAGGAGCAGCGCCTTGCGGGTAGGCTGCGCAGCATGGACATCCAGGATAATGGCGGGGCGCGAAAGACGGTGGACAAGGGCATCGCCTTCGTCCGCGAGGTGCTGGCCGAGAGCAACACGGCGCGGCGCGAGACAGTCCCCGCATCCGAGCTATGCGTGGCCCTGCAATGCGGCGGCTCGGACGGGTATTCGGGCATTTCGGCGAACCCGGCCCTGGGTGCAGCCTCGGACATGGTCGTCCGGCACGGCGGCACGGTGATCCTGTCCGAGACGCCCGAGACCTATGGCGCCGAGCACCTGCTCACCCGCCGCGCCACCTCGCGCGAGGTGGGCGAAAAGCTGGTCGCGCTGATGCGCTGGTGGGAACGCTACACCGAGCGCGAGGAGGCGGAGATGAACGCCAACCCCTCGCCCGGCAACAAGGCCGGCGGGCTGACCACCATCTTGGAGAAATCCCTCGGCGCGATGGCCAAGGCCGGCACGACGAACCTGATGGAGGTCTACCGCTACGCCGAGGCGGTGACGCAGAAGGGCTTCGTCTTCATGGACACACCCGGCTACGACCCGGTGGGCGCCACTGGACAGGTCGCGGGCGGGGCCAATCTGATGTGCTTCACCACCGGCCGCGGCAGCGTCTTCGGCATGAAGCCGGCGCCGTCGATCAAGCTCGCGACCAACACGGCGATGTATGAGCGGATGAGCGACGACATGGATGTGAATTGCGGCACGGTCCTGAGTGGCGAGGAGAGCGTGGGCGAATGCGGCGAGCGCATCTTTGACCTTATGCTCAAGGTGGCCAGCGGGACGCCGACCAAGAGCGAGGCGCTGGGCTTCGGCGCATCCGAATTCGCGCCCTGGACCTTGGGAGCAACGATGTGATGCCGATACCGGCCGCGATTCTCCTTCTGGTGGGGCTTGGACTGATCGCGAAGGGCTTCACGATGAAGCGCCGCGGCGAAAGTGCCGGCGAGAAATGGATCCTGGGCGGCGCGGTCGCGATGTTCCTGAGCGTGATTGTGTTGCTCAATTCCGGCGCTGCGGGATAAGGGAGAGGGCGGCGCGATGGCTCCGCTGGGCTCATCGGCGGTGGCCGAGGGTCGACACTGGCGGAGACACGCAATGCATCCGGTCTTATCCACCGTCCTGACCGTGCTGGGCAGCGCGCTCATGGCGGTCGGATTGGGATTCGTGCTTGGCGCCATGGTCGCGATGGTGCGTGTCTGGCGCAACGGCGTCCCGTGGTGGTCCGGCGGCATGGTGTGGTTCAACACCGCGCTGCAGCCACCGGATGCGCGGCCGCACATTCGCACTGCCTTTCGCCGCTTTGCTCTCTCGGCCCTTTTCTCCTTCGCCGGCGTGATGATGCTCGCCGCTACAGGCGAAGCGCAGGTGCCGGAACGTGCCGCGCCGCAGCCACCGGCGCGGACCGAAGGCACACCATAGTGGAGCGCCCCATTCAGAGGATTCCCTGAATGGGTAGGTTGGTTCAAGCTCTTGGAATGACATGCGAGGGGCGCTGCCAGTTTCCCAATAGCGCCCTTGTTCTGCTTCCTACCGGCAGCCTACCGCTATTCACAGGGGCCGGTCAGATCCTCAGTGAAATGGCGGAAAATTTACTTGGTTGGCAAAGGAATGTCCATTGGACCTCGTGGAGGACCGGCCGTTCTTAGCTGATTAATAAAAATTTCGTACTGCCAACGCTCCTTTTTGTTTCCTCTATTTTTTTCTGGCAACAAACCATGCGTTACGAACCAATAATCTTCTACAATTGAAGCTTGAGCTTCGAAATTATAATTGGCAAGCCGATTAGAATCTTTGAGGTCGTACCAATAAGCATCTTCATAAGTGGTAACAAAATCTCTTCCTGTAGGGTCGGTAGAACTTTTACAGCCCTTACTGCTGCAGTGTGCTCGCAGTTTATTCCAATTAATCCCACTATCCCAAACGGCTGTCGAGACGGCGTTGAGGATGTTGTTGTGCCCGTGGTACCACTGCCAGACGTGCATCACCTCATGGATGAACACGCCAACGTTTCTTTTACTCGTCTCCGAACCGTAGTCTTCGCTGTATAGACTGGGCGCCATGTGTGGCGTACCGCGTGGCGTGATCGAATTGTTCTTCCCGCCGAGTGACCCCAAAAGTGGCCAATCATTCTTTTCCACCTCCATTATTTGATAGGGGAGGGTGTCACCATAGATTACTCGTAGCAGTGTCTTCTCGCCGATAGTGAGCTTGCGTCCCATGGTTCACCACCTCGGCCGCACAATGGAGCCAAATGCCTGGATGTGCACGCCACAGCGGCTTTCGCGCGTGCATTCGTTGACCAGCCGCAACTCAGTGCCTTGCCCGCACTCTCAGTCTGCAGCGTCATGACTCGCAGGCTAGTTTGCAAGGATAATCGGCTATTCGGCGGAGCCAATTTGGGCTCTGCATCTACCGCCGCCTAACGGCACCACGGCGCTACCGTGCGATCGCGGCAAGGACGCGATCGGGGTCAGCGGACGTGGGTAGAAAATGTTGGAGTCACTCTACTCGGCTGCAGCCGCCTCAATCCTGCAAAAGCATCGCCAGGTTGCGCAGCATGGTCGCGGTCGCGCCCCAGATGTGGTGGCGTTCATGCGGCCAGACCCAGTACTCGCGCATGCGGCCGCGGAATTCTGCTCGATGGCGCTGGACACCACCTGGCCCGAGCAGTGCCGCGAGCGGGTATTCGAAGATCTCTGCCACCTCGGATGGATCGGGCGTCAGCGTGAAGGGCGGGGTGAGCAGCGCCAGCACGGGGGTGACGTGGTAGCCCGTGCCGGTGCGGTGTTCGGGCAATATGCCCAGCAGGCTCGGCAGGCGCGGGTCGAGGCCCACCTCCTCCGCCGCCTCGCGCAGCGCCGCCTGTTCCGCCGTCTCGCCGAACTCCATGCGGCCGCCTGGGAAGCACACTTGCCCGGCATGGGACGACAGGGTCGCCGAACGAACGGTCAGCAAGATGGCCGGCTCGGCGCGCAGGATGATCGGCACCAGCACGGCGGCATCGATCCGGCGCTCCGGCATCAGGTCCAGCGCGTCATCGCTGCCCGTTGGCCCCAGGCGGGCATGGCGCGACGGATCGGCGATCCGGGCGCGCAGTTCCGCTTCGGTCACGCCGCAGAGATCAGGTCGCGCTCGACATCATCCTCGGCGGGCAGGTCATCGATCGGGAAGAAGGTGCCCTCGCTCCAGATGCCGAGCACCTCGCGCCCATCGATGATCTCGGGCTGCGCCAGCGCCACCAGCTCATAGAAAACGGGCCGCGAAATGCGGGCTTCCAGGCCCGGGCGCACCAGGACGTAGGGCCGCGGTTCACGCGTCCTGGGGCAGAGCGCGACGCGAATGGGATGCGCCAGATCCGCGGTCACCATCTCATCGAGGTTGGTGCGGAAGGTCAGGCACTGCCGTGGCTTGCCGGTGTCAGGGCAGGCACAGTCGCGCCAGAACAGCTCGACCGCGACAAAGGGCGCGTCCTCAACCTCGATCCGCCCACGCTCGACCGGCGTCTCCAGGACGTAGCCGCCATCGGGCTCGCGCTTGAGGACGGAGGCGAACAGTGAGACCAGCGGCTTCCGCGAAATCGGGCTGCCCCGATAGTACCAGGTGCCGCAGCGGGCGATGCGGATGGCGTAGTCGCCGAAATCCATCCGGGGCGGGCGCCCCGTGGCGGGATGGGGCTTCACGGGATGGGCATCGGGCCCGATCATCGCTTTATCCGCGCGGTTTCCGGTCATAGCATTCTACTTCGCTCTTGCGGTGGGCGCCCTCGGGACGATGTCCGCGGAAGGCGCCACCGGGGTGGCAGCGCGTTTGCTCGGCATTGCCACAGGGTGGCAGTGCTTTTTGTCGAAGCCTGGCGCGGAATGGCGATAAGCTTCAGACCTTAGTATGGGAAGCGGCATGGCATGGTTGAAGTGGCGGACATGACGGATCCGGCAAGTCTCGTCACCGGGGTCGAAGCCCTGGGCGAAAAGCTCGCCCTGGCCCGGCGCGCCATCGGGCGCGTGATCTTCGGGCAGGAGGAGGTGGTGGACCAGACGCTCATCACCCTGCTCTCGGGCGGGCATGTGCTGCTGGTGGGCGTCCCGGGCCTGGGCAAGACCAAGCTGGTCGAGACGCTCGGCGCGGTGATGGGGCTCGATGCCCGGCGCGTGCAGTTCACCCCTGACCTGATGCCCGCCGACATCCTGGGCTCCGAAGTGCTGGAGGAAGGGAGCGATGGCCGCCGTGCCTTCCGCTTCATCAAGGGGCCGGTGTTCTGCCAGCTTCTGATGGCCGACGAGATCAACCGCGCATCCCCGCGCACACAGTCGGCCCTGCTGCAATCCATGCAGGAACACCGCGTGGCCGTGGGCGGCGAAATCCACCCCCTCCCCGCCCCCTTCCATGTGCTGGCCACCCAAAACCCGATCGAGCAGGAGGGCACCTACCCGCTGCCCGAGGCGCAGCTGGACCGCTTCCTGCTGGAGGTCCAGGTCGGCTACCCCGACGAAGCGGCCGAGCGCGCCATGCTGCTGGCGACCACCGGCGCGCGCGAGGCAAAGCCCATCGCCGCCATGACGGCGCATGAGCTGATCGATGCCCAGGCGCTGATCCGCCGCATGCCGGTGGGCGAACAGGTGCTGGACGCCATCCTTCGCCTGGTGCGCGGCGCCCGGCCGGAAACCAGCGGCCTCGATGCCGTGAAGAAGCATCTCGCCTGGGGTCCCGGACCGCGCGCGGCGCAGGCGCTCATGCTCGCGACCCGCGCCCGGGCGGTGCTCGATGGCCGCCTCTCGCCCAGCATCGAGGATGTGGCGGCGCTCGCCGAGCCGATTTTGCGCCACCGCATGGCGCTGAATTTCGCCGCACGGGCGGATGGCGTGACGCTCGCCGATGTGATCGCCGCGCTCAAGAACAGGATCGCCGGGTGAACCGCACCGGACCTGCCGCCTCGTGATACCGCTGAACACCGGCCCACAATCCCAGCGGGCCGCCAATCGCGCCGAGGCGCTGGGTGCCCGCCTGCCACCGCTTGTGGTGCAGGCCGAGCGGGTTGCCGCCACCGTGATGCAGGGTGTCCACGGCCGCCGGCGATCCGGCCAGGGCGACGCCTTCTGGCAGTTCCGCCCCTTCCTCGCGGGCGACGCAGCCTCGCGCGTGGATTGGCGGCAGAGTGCCAAGTCGGATCGTCTGTTCATCCGCGAAACCGAATGGGAGGCCGCGCAGACGGTGGCGCTGTGGCGTGACGCCTCGCCCGCCATGGCCTGGCGCTCGGACCTCGCGAAGCCGCTCAAGCGAGAGCGCGCCGATCTGCTGCTCCTCGCACTCGCCGCGCTGCTGCTGCGCGGCGGGGAGCGTGTCCGGCTGCTGGGTGCGGAACGCCGCAGCCATGCCGGGCGCGGCGCCCTGGTCACACTCGCCGACGCCCTGGGCCGCGCCACGCCGCCACCCGAAGACCCATCCCTGCCCGGCCACGCGCGGGTGGTGCTGTTCGGCGATTTCCTCTCCCCCCTGCCCGAGGTGAGCCGGGTCGTGGCAGCACTCGCCGCCCGGCCGGTGCGCGGCCACATGGTGCAGGTGCTCGACCCCGCCGAGGAAACCCTGCCCTACGCCGGCCGCGTGCGCTTCGAAGGCCTGGCCGATGAGGAACACGCGCTGCTGCCGCGCGTGGAAGGTGTCCGCGCCCTGTACGCCGAACGCCTCGCCGCACATCGAGACGGCCTGCGGGCGATCTGCGCCGCCGCAGGGTGGCGCTTCGCCCTGCACCATACGGACCAGGCGCCGGAGACAGCGCTGCTGGCGCTGCACCAGGCACTGGCGCCGGCATGAGGGGGGCGTGGGAAGGAAGGCCGGGGGCTCTGCCCCCTTCGACGTATACGTCGAAGCCCGCGAGGATCGTGTCGATCCTGGACCTCCATCTGTTGGTGCTGAGTTTGGGTGAGGTGGGTTTGGGTGGTTTCGCTTCGCGGACCCGTCGCGGAGAGAGGGCGGCTGGTGCGCGCGTGCCGGCGGCGAACGACCTCCGGCCGCCCTCTCTCCGCGACAGGTTCAAGCAGGCCAATCGCCAAGCCCGCCCTGCCAAGCCCAGAACCAACGCAGGCCGGGGTCCGGGGATCGGCGCGATCCCCGGCGGGGGTCCAGGGGGCAGCGCCCCCTGGCCTTGCTCCCAATGCTGACACTCGGCCCTCTCGCCTTCGCGGCCCCATGGCTGCTGCTCGCCCTCGCCGCGCTGCCGGTGCTGGTGTGGCTGCTGCGGGTCACGCCGCCGGCGGCGCGGCGGCAATCCTTCCCGGCCATTCGGCTGTTGCGCGATTTGCCGCCGGTGGAGCAGACGCCCTCACGCACCCCGTGGTGGCTGTTGCTGCTGCGCATTGTTGCCGCAGCGCTGATCATTCTGGGTCTGTCTCGGCCGATCTGGGGGCCGGGTGCGGCGGTGGGCGGCAGCGGGCCGCTGCTGGTTGTCATCGATGATGGCTGGGCGGCGGCAGCCGACTGGCCGGCCCGGGCAGCCTCGGCGAATGCGGCGCTGGATGCGGCTGGGCGCGACGGTCGACGGGTTGCGTTGCTGGCGACCGCCGCCTCGGAGACGGGCGAGGCACCGCGTGCGAGCGGGCTCATGCCGGCGGCCGAGGCGCGCGCGCGCCTCGCGGCGCTGCGTCCGAAATCCTGGGCACCGGACCGCGCCGCGGCGTTGGCCGCGCTGGCCGCCTTTCGCAACCAGGCGCCGGGTCCTTTTTCGGCGCATTACGTGACGGATGGCGTCGAGCATGTGCCCGGCGGTTTTGCCGCGCTGGCCCAGGCGCTGGCGGAGGGCGGAGCGCTGACGCTCGCACGCGCCGAGGCGCAGGCCGCGCGCATGCTGATGCCGCCGCGCGCCGAGGCGGACCGGCTCAACCTGCGCGTCACGCAGCTGCCGGTCGCCGGTGCCGCCACCGCCGCCATCCTGGCGCGAACCGGCGATGGCCGGACGCTGGCCCGCGCCGAGATCGCGATGCCAGCCGGGGCCCGCGAGGGCGAGGCGGTGCTGGAATTGCCGGTCGAGATTCGCAACCAGGTCGTTCGCCTCGACCTGGAGCCTTCGGCGGGGGCGGCAGGCGTGATGCTGCTCGATGAGCGATTCCGCCGCCGGCCGGTGGGGCTGCTCGCCAGCACCGAGACGCAGGCGGATGTGCCGCTGATCGGCGACCTTTATTACCTCGACCGCGCGCTCGCCCCCTATGCCGAAATCCGGCGAGGGACGCTGGAGGCGCTGCTCTCGCGGCAATTGGCGGTGCTGGTGCTCGCCGACCGCGACCTGTCCGATACACGCGAGCGGGAGGCGGTGGCACGCTGGGTGCGTGACGGCGGCACGCTGATCCGCTTCGCCGGCCCGCGCATGGCGGAAAACCCGGACCCGCTGCTGCCGGTCCCACTCCGCGCCGGCGAACGCCAGCTCGGCGGCGCGATGACCTGGGAGCGGGCGCAACCGCTGGCACCCTTCCCCGATGGATCACCCTTTGCCGGCCTGCCGGTGCCGGGGGAAATCCTTGTTGAGCGCCAGGTCCTGGCCGAGCCCTCGGCGCAGCTTTCCGCGCGCAGTTGGGCGCGGCTTGCGGACGGCACGCCGCTCGTCACCTTCGAGACGCGCGGGGCGGGGCGGCTGGTGCTGTTCCACGTCACGGCGCAGGCGGAATGGTCGAACCTGCC
>JBKJNV010000045.1:0-3240 GCA_046593435.1 Roseomonas sp. | reverse complement strand
GTCGATCCGCACGCCGACGGCGTCGTAGATCGCGTTCACTACCGCGGGCAGCACCGGGTTGGCGCACATCTCGCCCGTCTCGTCATCGACCTCCACCTCGACCAGCATCGCCGCATGGGCGAAGGTCGAGACCGGCGTCATCTCGCCCGTGTCGGGATCGACGTCGCTGAGCGGGATCAGGAAGATGCCGCGCCCGGCAATGGTGCGGCCCTGCTTGAACTGCGCGGCCTGGGCGGCGGCGAGGGTGGTGATGGAGCGCCCCGGGGCGCCGCGCACATGGATGTTGCCGCGCCCGTCCGTCACCAGGTCGGAGGCGTCGACCTCGAGCTCCTCGGCGGCCGCCTCCAGCATCACCCCGCGGGCCTCGCGCGCCGCCATGATCACGGCATTGCCCATGCGGTGCGTGCCGCGGCTGGCGAAGCTGCCCATGTCGTGCGGGCCGGTGTCGCTGTCGGCGGTGTCCACATAGACATCCTCGACCGGCACGCCGAGCGTCTCGGCCGCGATCTGGCGCGTGACCGACTTCATGCCCTGGCCGAGGTCGATCGCCGAGAGTGCCACGGTGAACTTGCCGTCCGGGTTCGCGTGGATCAGCGCCTGGCTCGGGTCACCGCCGAGGTTCATGCCGATGGGGTAGTTGATGGCGGCGAAGCCGCGCCCGCGATGCAGCGCCATGGCTCAGCGCCTCCGGAAGCCGGAGAGGGAGGAGAAGCGCATGGAACCGGCACGCGGGGCGCCGGGTGCGGGTGCGGGCGTGCCGGGCGGCGCGGTGGCAGGTGCAGGGGGCGCGGCGGCAGGCCGTGGCGCTTGCATGCGCGCAACCGGCGGCAGCGTTGGTGCGCCCGGTGGTGGCGGTTGCTGCGCGCCCTTCTTGGCGTAGGCGCTCGCCTGGAAGCCCTGCACGCGGCCATTCTCGTCGGTGGCGGTATGGGCGGGCAGGCGCGCGCGTTCGCCGCCGCCATCGCGCATGGAGGCGGCGGCAAGCAGCGCAGGGCTGAGGCGCACGCCCGCCTTCTCCGCCACCACCTGGCAGCATTCGATGAGCGCGCAGTTCTTGGCGAGGCGCCGATGCGCCTTCATGTCGCCGTCGCGATAGGCGTTGAGGATGCGCAGCTCGATCGGGTTCATGCCGACCGCCTCTGACACCTTGTCCATATGCGTTTCGATGGCGAAGTCCACGCCGGTGATGCCGAAGCCGCGCATGGCCGTGGCCGGGGTGCGGTTGGTGTAGACGCAATAGACGTCGGCCGAGACGTTGGGGATGGTGTAGGGGCCGGGCAGGTGGCCGACACCCTTGATGATCGCGTAGGAGGACAGCCGCGTATAGGCGCCGGAATCGAAGTAGCCGGTGAAGCGCCGCGCGACGATGCGCCCGTCGCGCATCACGCCATCCTTGAGGTACCACCGCTCGGCGCCACGCGGCGCGCCGACCTGCATCTCCTCCTCGCGGTCCCACATGAACTTTACGGGCCGGCCGGTGAGGATCGCACCCAGCACCGCGAGCGGTTCATGAATGCTGTCCACCTTGCCGCCGAAGCCGCCGCCGACCGTGCCACCGATGAAGTGCAGCCTGCTCGACGGTAACTCGAGCGTCTTGGCCGCCGTGGCGAGCGAGAAGAACAGCGCCTGGGTGGAGGTGTGGCAGACGAAGCGGCCGTTCTGCTCGGGGGCCGCGATGGCGCCGCAGGTCTCCATCGGCGCCTGTTCGATCGGCGACATCTGGTAGCGGCCTTCCACGACCATGTCGGCATGGCGGAAGGCGGCCTCGACATCGCCGAAGCGCAGCTTCTGGTGGTCGTACTTGCCATGATAGACGAATTTATTCGTCGGATAGACGTCGAGCACGGCCGGGGCGCCGGGCTTCACCGCATCCTCGACATCGAGCACATGCGGAAGCGGTTCCCACTCTACCCGAATGGCCGCGGCCGCGTCGCGCGCCAGCGCATCGGAAGTGGCGATCACCGCGGCCACCGGCTCGCCGCGGTAGCGTACCCGGTCGGTGGAGAGCAGCGGCTCGTCATCGATGCCGAAGTCGAGCAGCGAGAGCAGCGTGTTGAGGTTGCGCGGCACGTCCTTTCCGGTCAGCACCCGCAGGACACCGGGCATCCGCTCCGCCGCCAAAGCATCGATGCGCCGGATGCGCGCGGCATGATGCGGCGAGCGCGCGCAGCGCATGTGCAGCAGGCCTTCGAAACGGTGGTCATCGTAGAAGGGCGATCGGCCGGTCACATGGCCGGTGATGTCCTGCCGGCGCGTGGGCTTGCCGATTTCATTGAGATTATCGTCGCGCTCGTCGGCGAAGTACTGCTTACGGAAATCGATCATCGGCTGATCGGTCAGGGTCCCGCTCATGCCCGCACCCTCCCTTCGGCGACGTCGAGGATCGCCGCGATGATTGGCTCATAGCCGGTGCAGCGACAGAGGTTGCCGGCGATGGCCTCGATGACCTCCTCGCGGCTCGGCCGCGGGTTGTGGTCGAGCAGCGCCTTCGCGCTCATCAGCATGCCCGGCGTGCAGTAGCCGCATTGCGCGGCGAAGCACTCCATGAAGGCTTCCTGCAGCGGATGCAGGCGCGCCTGCCCCAGGCCGGCGGTGGTCTCGACGCTGCGCCCCTGAACCGCCTCGGCGAGGACGAGGCAGGACAGATGCGGCTCTCCGTCGATGAGCACCGTGCAGGCGCCGCAGGTGCCCTGGCCGCAGCCGTATTTCGGCGACAGGTCGCCGACGCTGCGGCGGAGGAAGTCGAGCAGGTTCTGGCCGTCCTCGGTGAAGGCGGCCTTCGTTTCCGTGTTGAGTGTGAAGGTGACGGGCTTCATCGCCATGTCAAAGCATCCGCTCAAGGAGGCGCCGCAGATGCACGCCGGCCACTTCGCGCCGGTACCAGGCGGAGGCAAGCGCGTCGGTCGGCGGGTCGAGCCCATCGACCGCGGCCGCCGCGGCGCGCGCGATCACGCCAGCATCGAGCGTCGCGCCTTCCAGTACACGCTCGGCCGATTGGGCGCGCAGTGGCATCGGGCCCATCGCGCCGAAGGCAATGCGCACGCCGCGCAAGCGGCCCCCGTCGCGCGGCAGGTGGGCGGCGATGGAGAGCACCGAGACGCCCTTCGGCTTGACGCGGCTCACCTTGAGGAATGCAAACGCGCGCGGCTCGCGCGGTCGCATCGGTGCAGGTGCCGCGACCGCGCGAGCCGCGCGCGTTTGCATTCCTCAAGGTGAGCCGCGTCAAGCCGAAGGGCGTCT
>JBKJNV010000515.1:0-6495 GCA_046593435.1 Roseomonas sp. | reverse complement strand
GCGCAACCGCGGTGCGCTCCATCCACATTCCGTGCGTGCCCTCGCCCAGCAGCACCATGCGCTTGCCCGGGCTCGCGGTCAGCAGCGGGAACAGCATCTGCGCCATGTAGGGCGGCGTGTCCTGGTCCCATTCACCCAACACCAGCAACGTGGGCGCGGTGATCTTGGCGGGGTCATAGAAGGGCCGCCCGGCCGCCCAGAATTCGCGTCCATCCGCGACCGAACCGTTCGGCGCGCGCAGCACCTGGGGGTTGCGCCGCAGCCCCTCGGGGTCCGTCGCCCAGGTCACGCCGGCCCAATGTTCGAACCAGCCCGCGGGGACCAGCCCGGCGCGCTTGGCTTCCGGCACGCCGGCGCCGCGCCGGGCGCGGGCGGCGGCCTGCGTCACCGTGCGGTAGGCACCCAGAGTGCCGCCCGGGTCCGCGAGGGATGCGCTCTGGCGCAGCCAGACCGGCGCGTAGAGGATCAGCTTCTCCACCAAAGCGGTATTCTCGGCGGCAAAGCGCCCCATCAGCGCCGTGCCCCAGGAATAGCCCAGCATCGTCAGCTTCGGCAGTCCGCGCGCGCCGCGGATGAAGGCGGCGGCGGCGGCGATATCCTTCACCGCCTGCTCGCCGCGCACCAGCGGCGGGTTCGCCTCGGGCGGCTGCGCCATCTCCGGCGGGCGCGTGCTGCGGCCATAGCCGCGGATGTCCAGGCACCAGACGTCAAAACCGCGCCCGGCGATGTAGTCCATCCAGGACAGCCCGCCGAGCGGCAGGTCGAACGCCGTATGCGCGGGATAGGTCGCGCCATGCACCATCAGCAGCGTTCGGTCGGGCCGCGCGGCGAGGCCCTCGGGGCGCTTGTTGCGCAGGAACAGCTCGATCCCCGCATCGCCCGAGGGAACCATGTGCTCCTCGGTCACGATCGCGGGCGCGGTGTTCGGTTGGCCCTGGGCCTGAGCCTGCACGATCAGGGGGGCGGCGAGGAGGGGCGAGGCCATCATGGCGCGACGCTTCATGGGCAAGGGTTCCGGGCATGGGGTCAGCCCGACGATAGCCGCATCGCGCGCGCAATGCAGCCACCCACGAGAGACGCCGCCAGGCGGGCCCGGCTATAGAAGCGCCGATGCCGATTCACACACGCCCGAAGGGCGCGATCCTCACGGAGACGCGCGCGCTGCTCGCGCTCGCGCTGCCGCTTGTGCTCACCAACCTGTCGCAGATGGCGATGGCGCTGACCGACGCGCTGATCCTGGGCCGGCTATCGACCGAGGCGCTGGCCGCCGTGACGTTGGCCACCAACCTGTGCTGGGCGCTGCTCGCCCCGGCCTTCGGCCTCGCGCTTGCGGCCGCGCCCCTGCTCGCGCAGTCACGCGGGGCCGGCCGACGCGGCGGCGGGCTCGGGCGCGGCTGGATGCGGGAGATGCGGCGCGATGCGCGCCAGGCGCTCTGGGCCGTCATCATCGTCACGCTGCCCTGCTGGGCGGTGCTGTGGCATGCCGGGGCGCTGCTGGTGCTGCTGGGGCAGGACCCGGCGCTGGCCGCACTCGCGCAATCCTATGTGCGGCCGATGATGCTGGGCTTCCCGGCCTTCTGCCTGTTCATCCTGCTGCGCGGTTTTCTGGCCGCGATGGAGCGGCCCAACGCCGCGCTCTGGATCGCCTTCGCCGCCGTGGTGGTCAATGGCGTGCTGTGCTGGGCCCTGGTGTTCGGGGCCGGCCTGGGCGTGTTCGGCGCCGGGATCGCGACCCTTCTGGCGCAGGTTTTCATGGCCGCCGCCCTGCTGTGGATGATCCGGCGGGACCGCAGGTTGCGCCGCTTCCGCCTGCTTGGGCGGTTCTGGCGGATCGACCTTGTACGGCTCGCCGAGGTGTTTCGCGTGGGCCTGCCGATCGCCGGGCAGATGATGCTGGAGATCGGCGTCTTCGCCGCGGCGCTGATCGTGGTGGGCTGGTTCGGGGCCGCGTCCATCGCGGCGCATGCCATCGCGATCCAGATCGCCTCCTTCACCTTCATGGTGCCGATGGGCGTCGGGCAGGCCGCGACCTCGCGCGTGGGGGTGTTCGCGGGGGCGGGGGCGATGGAGGCCGCCGCACTGTCGGGCAGCGTGGCGATCGCGCTGGGCGCGGCGTTCATGGCGATGATGGCCGCCGCGCTGCTGCTGTTTGCGCAGCCGCTCGCCTGGGCCTTCCTCGACCCGCAGGATAGCGAGGCCCGCGGGGCGGCCACCCTGGGTGCGGCGCTGCTGATGATCGCGGGCGTGCTCCAGCTGGCCGATGGCGTTCAGGCGGTGGCCGCCGGCGCGCTGCGCGGCCTGAAGGACACGCGCGTGCCGATGCTGTTGGCCGCGCTGGGCTATTGGGGCATCGGCCTGCCGCTGGGCATCGCCCTCGCGCTTTGGGCGGGGCTGGAGGCGCGCGGCGTCTGGTGGGGCCTGGCCGCGGGCCTCGCCATCGTCGCCGTGCTGATGCTGCGCCGGTGGCGGCGGATGAGCGCCGCCCCTGCTCGCTCCCCTATTCGCTTTGGGGCGGGATGACGTTGGTCTGCTTGCCCTCCAGCAGCACGTCGCGGATGGTCTCCACGCTCAGGCGGCGAATGTCGTCCCAGGCCTCGGGCGAATGGAAGGCGATGTGCGGGGTGATGATCAGTCGCCCCAGCGTCCACGGGGCCCGGTCGCGATAGGCGCGCAGCAGGTCGGGCACCGGCTCCACCGGCGGCTCCACCGGGATGACGTCGAGGCCCGCACCCGCGATGTGCCCGTCCTGCATCACTCGCGCCAGCGCATCGATGTCCAGGATCGGCCCGCGCGCGGTGTTCACCACCACGGCATTCGTCGGCATCAGGCGCAGCTCGCGTTCCCCGATCAAGCCCCGAGTCGCGCGTGTCAGCGGCACATGGATGGACAGCACATCGGCCTGCACCATCAGCTCATCGAGCGTGCGCACCCGGGCAAAGCCCAGGCCCCGCTCCCACCCGTTCGGCTGGAAGGGGTCATAAAACACCACGCGATAGCCCAGCGCCTTGGCACGCAGCCCGGCCGCCGTACCGATGCGCCCGCAGCCCAGCAGCGCGAAGGTCTGCACCTCCTGCCGGCGCACCACCGGGTGCCGGATGAAGGCCCAGGGCGCGGGTGCCTCGCCGCGCTGCGTGTCGTGATACAGCGTGAGCCCCCGCCGCAGCGACATCGCCATGAGCACGGCGAATTCGGCCACTTCCATGGTGCCGTAATCGGGCGTGTTGCACACGGTGATGCCGCGCGCGGCACACGCCTCCCGGTCCACCCGATCATACCCCACGCCCATCCGCACCACGAGCTTGAGCTTGGGGCAGCGCGCGATATCCTCGGCCCGGACCGAGCAGCGCAGCGTCATGATGGCATCCGCCTGCGCCATCATCGCATCCGGCAGCGATGACATGTCGTTGATGGCATTGCCGCGCAGCACCCGCGCACCGCCCTGCCAGATGGCATCCTCAACCACGGAATCCGGATACAGCCCCTCGGGCTCCAGCACTGTGAGCGCCATGCGCGCTTCCTCCCCTGATCAACTGCGGTCAGAATGCGGGCGCGTGATGGACGCGGCAATAGGAGGCTTGATGCGGCGGATCCTGATCACCGGCAGCGCCAGCGGTATCGGCGCCGCGTCAGCGCGCGCCCTTGCGGCCCCAGGCGTCGCCCTCGCGCTGCACACCCGCGCCAACCGCGAGGGGCTTGAGCGCGTGGCGGACACCGTCCGCGCGGCCGGCGGCACAGCAGCCCTGACCTTCGGCGACCTTGAGGATGCCGATGCCCCGGCCGCCATCGTGAGGGCGGCCGCCGAAGCCCTGGGCGGGCTCGACGTGGTCATCGCCAATGCCGGCTTTGCCGACCGCACGCCCGTCGGCAGCCTTACCGCCGCAGCCTTCGCGCGCAGCCAGGCGGTGATCGCGCAGGGCTTTCTCGCCCTCGCCCAGGCCGCGCATCCGCACCTCGCCGCGGGCGATGCGCCGCGTCTGATCGCCGTCTCCTCCTTCGTCGCGCATCTGTTCCGCACCGACACGCCGACTTTCCCCGCATCGGCCGCCGCCAAGGCGGCCGTCGAGGCACTGGTCAAGGCGCTGGCCATCGAATGGGCGCCGGGGATTACGGTGAACGCGGTGGCCCCCGGCTATACCCGCAAGGATGCCGGCGCCCACCGCGCGCTCACCGATGCGCAATGGGTCGAAACGCTCGCCCGCATCCCGATGCGCCGCCTGGGTGAACCCGCCGATGTCGCTGCCGCCATCGCGTTTCTCGCCTCCGCGGGGGCGGGCTACATCACCGGCCAGGTGCTGCACGTCGATGGCGGGATTTGTATGTGATGCGCCCTCAAGCGCCGGGCGCCGCCTCCGGCGGCTGGGCTCGCCGGACTTCCGGCGTTCGCCCATTTGGGCTCGCAACCCGCGATGCGGGCCGAAGGCAGACAGTCTGGCGCGCTGCTATGTCGGCCTTGCGCCTGCTGCTCATCCTCATCGCCATCCCCGCCCTGGCCCAGGCGCCGGAGCATGGCGGGCCGATCCGCGCCCTGGCCGTCGCCCCGGACGGCACGCTCGCGACCGGCAGCTTCGACCAATCCGTGATCCTGTGGCCGGCGCGCACCATCCTGCGCTGGCATGAGGGCGCAGTCGCAGCCGTGGTCGCTTTGCCCGGCGGCGGCTTCGCCAGTGCCGGCGAGGATGCGCGCATCGCCTTCTGGCAGGGAGGCCCGGCGCCGATACGCGTGCTGGAAGGCCACACCGCGCCCATCGCCGCCCTCGCCGCGCATGGCGAGGTGCTGGCCTCCGCCGGCTGGGACGCGACGGTGCGGGTCTGGCCGCCCCATGGCGCGCCGCACACCCACACCGGCCATAATGGCCCGGTCACGGCGCTCGCCTTCCTGGCCGACGGCACGCTCGCTTCCGCAGGCTTTGACGGCACCGTCCGCCTCTGGCCCACGGGGCAGGTTCTCGCCGAGGTCGGGCTGCCGCTGAACACACTCATCGCGCTGCCCGACGGCAGGCTCGCCGCCGGCGGCGCGGATGGCGCCATCCGCCTGCTCGGGCGGGAAGAACGCCTGATCGCCGCCAGCCCACGCCCGATCGCCGCACTCGCTGCCACGCGCGATGGCGCCATGCTTGCCGCCGCCTCACTCGGCGGCGCCGTCACGCTCTGGGCGCTGCCCGAGGGCCGCCTGCTCCACACCCTCGAAGGCCCCGGCCTGCCGGTCTGGAGCCTCGGCTTCGCCCCGGATGGCCACACACTCTGGACGGGCGGCGCCGACCGCCAGCTCCGCCGCTGGGATGTCGCCACCGGACGCGGCATCGGTCCCTTCGCCGAGGTCAGCGAACCCGCCCACCCGCTCGCCTTCCGCGCCTGCGCCGCCTGCCACAGCCTCGCCCCCGGTGGCCCGCCCATGGCCGGACCCACGCTGGCCGGCATCTTCGGCCGACGCATGGGCGCACTGCCCGACTACCGCTTCTCCGAGCGCCTCGCGCGCGGCGACATCACCTGGACGCGGGAGACCATCGCCGACCTGTTCACCCGCGGCCCCGAGGCGGTGCTTCCCGGCACCCGCATGCCCGAACAGGTCCTCTCCAACACCGAGGAACTCAACGCCCTGCTGGACTACCTCGAAGCCAACAGCCGGTAGGGCAAAGCCTTTCGCGTCAGCGCGAGGCCATGAGGCGGTAGAGCGTCACCACCCGCTCCCGCTGGTTCTCAAGATCCAGCGAAGTGGGCACCAGATGCATCCCCAGCGGCACCAGCCGGTCGCGCGGCAGGTAGGCGCGGCCAGGATCGGCGACCAACACCTCCACCCCCTCCTCCGCCAATCCCGTGAGCCAGGGCAGGATGTGCCCCGTCATCGGCGCCTCGTAAAACACGTCGCCGGCCATCACCACATCCCAACGATTCGCCTCGCCCACCACGTCGCGCGCGCCGGCCTCCACCACCACGCCACTCAGCGCCGCATTCATCCGCGTGACGATGGCCGCCATCGGGTCGATCTCGGCCGTCTCCACATGCGCCGCACCCCGCAACGCGCACGCAATGCCCGCAAGCCCCCCGCCGGCAGCGAAATCCAGCACGCGCTTGCCCGCCACAAGCCCCGGCGTGTCCAGCACCAGCCGCGCCAAGGCTTGGCTGCCCGGCCAGGCGAAAGCCCAATAGGGCGGGGCCATGTTCGCGCGCGCCAAGAAATCCTCGGTCGCCTGCCACAGCGGCGTGACCTCGGTCGCTAAAAACAAGGAGATCTCGGGGACGATAGCGGCAGACCCCACCGCCGTCTGAGAACGGATGAAGGCTTCGGTCAAAAGAAAGCACCGGGGAAAGGAATTTCCCCGGACCCCAATCTTTTATTTCTATCTATTGGCGCCAATCGCAAACGCGCACTCACAAGCGGCCGACGATCAACGCCAGCACGACCGCCAAGCCCACATCGCGGTTGGACTTGAACAACGCTAGACACCGCGCGGGGTCAAAAACATCCAAGCGCACCACCTGCCACGCCAGCATCGC
>JBKJNV010000440.1:0-3164 GCA_046593435.1 Roseomonas sp. | reverse complement strand
CACACCGGTCTCCGCGCTCATCCACGCGGCGACCATGGTGACCGCGGGCGTTTTCCTCGTCGCGCGCATGTCGCCGATCTTCGAGCAGGCGCCCGTAGCGCTGACCATCGTCACGATCGTGGGCGCCTCGACGGCACTGTTTGCGGCAACGATCGGATGCGTCCAGAACGATATCAAGCGCATCATCGCCTATTCGACCTGCTCGCAGCTTGGCTACATGTTCTTCGCCGCCGGCGTCGGCGCCTACCAGGGCGCGATCTTCCATCTGTTCACCCATGCCTTCTTCAAGGCACTGCTGTTTCTGGGTGCGGGCTCCGTCATCCACGCGATGAGCAACGAGCAGGATATCCGCAAAATGGGCGGCATCTGGCGCAAGATCCCCGCGACCTACGCGGTGATGTGGGTGGGCTCCCTCGCACTCGCGGGCGTGCCGTTCTTCGCCGGGTATTACTCGAAGGATTTCGTGCTGGAGGCGGCCTTCGCATCGCACAATGCCGTGGGCATGTATGCCTTCATCTGCGGCTGCATCGCGGCCTTCCTCACGGCTTTCTATTCGTGGCGGCTGATCATCCTCACCTTCCACGGCGCGCCGCGCGCCGACCACCACGTGATGGAGCACGTCCACGAAAGCCCCTGGACCATGCTGGTGCCGCTGGTGCTGCTCGCGATCGGCGCGATGAGCGTCGGTGCCATCTTCGTGGAATACTTTGTCGGGCATGAGTGGGAGGCGTTCTGGAACGGCTCCATCGTCAACGGTGCGGCGAACCACATCATGCATGATGTGCATCAGGTCCCGAGCTGGGTTCCGCTGGCACCGACGGTCATCGGCATTGCCGGCATCCTGCTCGCTTACGTGCTGTACATGGCCGCGCCGCAGATACCCGGGCAGCTCGCCACGCGGTTCCGCGGCATCTACCTGTTCCTGCTGAACAAGTGGTATTTCGACGAGCTTTATGACCGGATCTTCGTCCGGCCTGCACGGCGCCTTGCCTACACCCTGTGGAAGGTTGGCGATTCCCGCATCATCGACGGCATGCCTAATGGTGCGGCTGCGCTTGTGTTGGAAGGCGTGCGCGGCGCGGTGCGCATCCAGTCGGGGCGTGTTGCGAGCTATGCCTTCTCGATGATCATCGGCGTCGTGCTCTTCATCACGATCTTCCTGCTCGGAGCCACGCGATGAACGCCGCCGGCTTCCCGCTGCTCTCGCTGCTTACCTTCCTGCCGCTGGTGGGTGCGCTCATCATCCTGTCGGTGCGCGGCGATGATGCGGTCGTCGCCTCCAACGCGCGTTGGACCGCGCTTTGGACCAGCCTGATCACCTTCGCGCTCTCGCTCATACTTTGGGTGCAGTTCGACAAAAGCACGGCCGATTTCCAGTTCGTCGAGCGGCTGTCCTGGATGCCGGAATTCGGCCTGAACTACGTGATGGGCGTCGATGGCATTTCGGTGCTGTTCGTCCTGCTCTCCACCTTCCTGACCCCGCTGTGCATCCTCGCCTCCTGGGAGTCGATCAAGACGCGCGTGCGCGAGTACATGATCGCCTTCCTGGTGCTTGAGACCATGATGGTGGGTATGTTCTGCGCGCTGGATTTCGTGCTGTTCTACGTGTTCTTCGAAGCCGTGCTGATCCCGATGTTCCTGATCATCGGCGTCTGGGGCGGGGCGCGGCGGGTGTATGCGGCGTTCAAGTTCTTCCTCTACACGTTGCTCGGCTCGGTGCTGATGCTGCTCGCGATCCTGCTGCTGTGGTATCGCGCGGGCACCACCGACATCATCCAGCTGATGGCCACGCCGATCCCGGCGGCGATGCAGACCTGGATCTTCCTGGCCTTCTTCGCCTCCTTCGCGGTCAAGGTGCCGATGTGGCCGGTGCACACCTGGTTGCCGGATGCACATGTGGAAGCACCCACGGCGGGCTCCGTCATCCTCGCTGGCGTGCTGCTGAAGATGGGCGCCTATGGCTTCCTGCGCTTCTCGCTGCCGCTGTTGCCCGAAGCCTCCGCCATGTTCGCGCCGTTCATCTTCACGCTCTCGGTCGTGGCGGTGATCTACACTTCCTTCGTCGCCCTGGCGCAGGAGGACATGAAGAAGCTGATCGCCTATTCGTCGGTGGCACACATGGGCATCGTGACCCTTGGTATTTTCACCTTCAACGCGCAGGGGCTGTCCGGCGCGCTCTACACCATGTTGAGCCACGGCATCGTCTCCGGCGCGCTCTTCCTCTGCGTGGGTGTGCTGTATGACCGGGTACATTCGCGCGAGATTGCGCGCTATGGCGGCATCGCGAAAATCATGCCCGCCTTTGCGCTGGTGTTCATGCTGTTCACCATGGCCTCCGTCGCGCTGCCTGGCCTTGCGGGCTTCCCAGGAGAATTGCTGGTGATCGTAGGTGCCTGGCGGGTAAACCCGTGGGTGGCGTTGGGTGCGGCCACAGGCATGGTATTGGGTGCGGCCTACATGCTGTTTCTCTATCGCCGCGTCGCCTTCGGCCGCATCGGCCGGGACGATTTGAAGGCTCTGCTCGACATGTCCCCGCGTGAGCACGCGATCTTTGCGCCGCTTGTCATTGTGACATTGTGGATGGGGATCTATCCACAGAGCTTCCTGGATTTCTTTGCGGCCACCGTGACGCAGCTGGTCGCACGACACGAAGCCGCCCTTGGCGCCGCGCGCCTGGCGGGGATGTAGAGACATGCGCCTTTTCGCCAATCCCGAGCTCATCGTGCTTTTCCTTCTGGCGATGGTGGGCGTCGGCTACTTCATGATGTTGATCGCGAAGAAGAAGCCGCGGAAGAAGCCGCGCAACCCCTACCGACGCGGCAATGAGCGGAACGATTGACCATGAACTGGACCCTCATCCTGCCGGAGCTTGTCCTGTCGCTAGCCGGCCTCGGGTTGCTGGTGGCCGGCGTGATCCCGAAGCGGGAGATCCATTTTCCGATCGCGATGGGCACGCTCGCCGCACTGCTCGCCGCCGCCGCGCTCACCATCGCGCAGGCCGATGGCGTGGCCTTTGGCGGTCTCTACGTCGCGGACGCCTTCTCGCGGTTCGGCAAGCTTCTGGTCCTCGCCGGCGCCGCACTCGGGATCATCCTGGCGATCGATTTCAACGAACGGTCTGGCCTCGCGCGGTTCGAGTTTCCGGTGCTGCTGCTGTTCGCCAC
>JBKJNV010000377.1:0-9170 GCA_046593435.1 Roseomonas sp. | reverse complement strand
GCGCTGTGCTCCCATTCGCACTGCGAATAGGCTATTGACTTTTACTCTGCCCCGCTTCCGGCCTAGGCTGCAACTGCCAATCGATCCGCCAACGCGCGCAAGACTGCGAGGAAACCTTCCATGTCCGACCTCCCCAAGCACGTCCATGTCCAGGAGGAAGGCCCGCGCGAGGGCTTCCAGATCGAACCCGGCCCCATCGCCACCGCCGACAAGATCCGCCTGATCGAGGCGCTGGCGGAAACCGGGCTCAAGCACATCCAGGTCTGCTCCTTCGTCAGCCCGAAAATCGTGCCCGGCTGGGCCGATGCGGAAGCGACCGTCGAGGGCTTCACCGCGAAGCCTGGCGTGCACTACACCGCGCTGTGGTTCAACGAGGCCGGGCTGAACCGCGCGCTTGCCTTCCGCGGCAAGCTCACCATCGGCGGGTCGATCTCGCTGACGGCATCGGAGGGGTTCACAAAGAAGAACCTCAACCGCACGCATGCGGATAATCTCGCCGCGATGCGCAAGCAGACCGCCGCGCATCTGGCCAATGGGGTTGCGGTGACGCGCATCGGCGTGATGGCGGCGTTCGGGTGCAACTACCAGGGCGACATCAGCCCAGCCCAGGTGGTCAGCACCATCGAAGATGGCTTCGCCATCGCGACGGAGGCGGGGGTCACCATCACCGACATCTCGCTCGCCGACACCATGGGCTGGGCCATCCCGCCGCGCATCGAGCGCACCATCGCCGAGGTCCGCAGCCGCTGGCCGGACAAGCGCATCACGCTGCACCTGCACGACACGCGCGGGCTCGCGGTGGCCAATGCGCATGCCGCGATCAAGCTGGGCATTGACCGCTTCGACGCGACCGTGGGCGGCCTGGGTGGCTGCCCCTTCGCCGGCCAGAAGGGCGCGGCGGGCAATATCTGCTCCGAAGAGCTGGTGCTGCTGTGCGAGGAGATGGGCATCGAGACGGGGGTTGATCTCGACAAGCTGATCGAAGTGGGGCGCATGGCTGAGAGCATCGTCGGCCATCAGCTGCCAAGCGAGCTGATCCACGCCGGCAGCCTCGACGCTTTCCGCCGCCAGGCGGCGTAGCCAGGAAGTCGCGCGGCTGGCCATCGGCGCGCGACGCACCATCTGCGGGTGATGACAGAGACCAGGCCGCGCCCGCCGGTGCCCAACCCGGCGCGGGCGCTCAAGACCGCCATCACCGGGCGCGTCGTCGCCCTGTTCAACGACCGCAGCCGCGGCGAGACCCCCGTGCAGCGCCGCGCGGACGGGTTGTTCGGCCCGGCCTCCATCGCCTGGCGGGTGCATGGCGATGTCACCTCGATGATTGTGGGCGGCGTCTCCTCGCTGTTGTTGCAGATGCTGCACCCGGCCGTGCTCGCCGGCGTGTGGGATCATTCCAACTTCCGCACCGACATGGCGGGCAGGCTGCGCCGCACCGCGCGCTTCATCGCACTCACCACCTATGGCGGCCGCACCGAGGCCGAGGCCGCGATCGCGCGCGTGCGGCGCATCCATGAGCAGGTGCGCGGCACGCTGCCCGACGGCACGCCCTATGTCGCGGGTGACCCCGCGCTGCTGGCCTGGGTGCATGTCACCGAGGCGCTGAGCTTCCTCGACGCCTGGCGCCGCTATGGCGAACCCGCCATGAGTGCCGCCGACAAGGATCGCTACTTCGCCGAGATGGCAATGCTCGGCCGCGCGCTGGGTGCGGACCCGGTCCCGACCGACCGCGCCGCCGCCCTGCGCGTGGTCGCTGCCTACCGCCCGCTTCTGCGCACCGATGCGCGCACATGCGAGGTGCGCGCGCTGGTGCTGAACGCCGCTGGCCCTGATCGCCTCACCGCACCGGTCCAGGCGCTGGGCAACCAGGCCGCGATCGATTTACTGCCGGGCTGGGCGCGGCGGATGCACGGGCTGTCGAACCCGGTGCTTGGGCGGCCGCTGCTGCGCGCGGGCATGTTCGGCGTGGCGGGCACCTTGCGCTGGGCGTTTCGCTAAGCCTGTTGCTCACTCCGCCCGCGCGCGGCCTTCCTGTGGCGCCAGCCCGTGGCGCAGCATCTCGGCCAGGATCTTGAGCTGTGGCGCGACCTCCGCCCGCAGCCGCGCCGGGCTCAGCGTGACCGCGGCCGAGCCGCAATTGATGGTGTAGGGCACGGACCCGTCGCGGGCCAGGATCGGCACGGCGGTGGTGTTGTAGCCGCGGTGGAGGATGCCGGCGTTGATGATCCAGCCCTTGGCCGCGTATTCGGCCAACGCCTTGTGGAATTCGCGCTTGGCGGGCTGCCAGCGCGCCGCATCCTTGGCCTCGATCTCGGCGATGGCGGCCTCACGCGCTTGGGGTGTCGCGCCCACCAGCCAGGCCCAGCCGAGCGCGGAGGTGGCAAGCGGGACGCGGCTGCCGACGCGCAGGTTCATCAGCAAGCGATTGTCGCTCTCGCAGCGCTGCAGCACCACCATGTCCAGCCCGTCGCGCGCGGCCACTGCGCCGGCGCCGGAGAACTGATCCGCGAGGCGCTGGAGATGCGGCTGCGCCAGCTCGGGTATGGTGAAGCCGGCGATGGCGCTGTGGCCCAGGCGCAGCGCGGCCAGCCCCGGGCGCATCCTCTCGCCCGGCACGCTGACCAGCACGCCCAGCTTGAGCATGGTGTGGCACAGCCGCCAGACCGTTGGCTGCGGCAGCTTCGCGCGCTTGGCGAGTTCGGATCCGCTGAGCTCGGGCTGTTCGGGCGTGAAGCATTCCAGCAGCGCGAGGCCGCGGGCGAGTGCGGTGACGAACTGCCGGTCCTTGCCCTCCACGCCGAATGCTCCTGTGCGGTTTACGGCGCCGGTTGCGCGCGCTAGCGTTGCATTGAACGAGTAGTTAACTCGCACAGCGAAATGGCGCAACCCGCACGACAAAAGCGCGGGCGCCGAGGAGACCGTCCATGGCGCCGCCGCCGAGGCTTTTCACACCCATGACCATTCGCGGCCTCACGCTGCGCAACCGCATCGTGCTCTCGCCCATGCTGACCTATTGCGCACAGGCCGGGCACACCACCGACTGGCACTTCATGCACCTGGGCAAGTTCGCAGTCGGCGGCTGCGGCCTGGTCTTCATGGAATCGACCAAGGTGGATCCGCGCGGCTGCACCACGCCGCGCGATTGCGGCCTGTGGAAGGATGAGTTTGTACCCGCCCTGTCGCGCATCACTGGCTTCGTGAAGGCGCAGGGTGCGGCCATCGGCATCCAGCTCGGCCATTCCGGGCGCAAGGCGCGCAATTCGCTCCCCTGGGAGGGGCGCCTGCCGCTGGCGAGCCATCCCGGCGTGGACCATGGCGAAGATTGGGAGCTGGTCGCACCCAGTGCCATTGCCGCCGCCCCCGGCGTCGCGGTGCCGCGCGCGCTCACCATTGCCGAGATCCACGCGATGATCGCCGAATTTGGCGCTGCGGCCGCACGTGCGGATCGCGCCGGCTTCGACGTGCTGGAGCTGCACGGCGCGCATGGCTACCTGGTGCACCAGTTCCTCTCGCCCACCGCCAACCAGCGCGACGATGCCTATGGCGGCAGCGGCGTGAACCGGATGCGCTTCGCGATCGAGATCGCGCAGGAAACGCGGCGCCACTGGCCCGCGGACAAGCCGCTGTTCTTTCGCGTCTCCGCCGTCGATGAGGATGGCGGCACGCTCGAGGACACCATCGCGCTGTGCCGCGAATTGCGTGCGGTCGGCGTCGACGTCATCGATTGCAGCAGCGGCGGCATGACGCCGCGCTCCATCGTCGATTCCGGGCGCAAGCACGGCTATGGCTACCAGGTGCCCTACGCCGCGCGCATCCGCGCCGAGGCGGAGATCGCGACCATGGCGGTGGGTCTCATCATCCATGCCGACCAGGCCGAGGCCATTCTGCGCGACGGCCATGCGGACCTGATCGCTGTGGGGCGCGAGATGCTGCTCAACCCGAACTGGGCGCTGGATGCGGCCGAAAAGCTGGGCGCGGAAAAACCCTATGCAACGGTGCCGCCCGCCTATGGTTATTGGCTCGAAAAGCGCACGCAGGCCGGCTTCGGCGGCCGCCCCTCCACCTGGCAACCTGGCATCGAGGGCAACGCATCATGAGCGGCGAGATCATCGAGGTGATGCATCAGGGCGCCGACATCGTCGGCGAATCGCCGATGTGGCACCCGACCGAACAGCGGCTCTACTGGGTCGATACGCGCAAGCCCGCGCTGCACCGCCTGGAGGCGGATGGCTCCGTGCGCAGCTGTGCGATGCCCAACAATATCGGCAGCTACGTCTTCCGCCGCACGGGCGGGTTGGTCGCCGGCCTCAAGCAGGGCTTCTCCAGCATCGACCTCGACACTGGCGCGGTGACGCTGATCCTGGACCCCGAGCCGGGGCTGCCGGAGAACCGCCTCAATGATGGCCGCTGCGACCGGCGCGGCCGCTACTGGTGTGGCTCCCGCGACCCCGGCGACACCAACCCTGGCGGCTCGCTCTATCGCCTCGATGGCGCATTTCAGTGCGAGCGCATGGATAGCGGCTTCATCGTCTCCAACGGGATGGCCTTCAGCCCCGATGACCGCACGCTGATCTTCGGCGACAGCCGCGGCAACATGATCTGGCGCTATGATTTCGACCTCGATGCCGGGACGCTGTCCAACAAGCGCGTCTTCCACGACACGCGGCATTTGCCCTGGAGTATCGACGGCGCCACCTTCGACGCCGAGGGCTACTACTGGGCCGCGCTGATCGGCGACAGCTCGATCGGCCGCTTCGACCCCGAAGGCCGGCTGGTCCGCATCATCCGCCTGCCCGTGACCCACCCCACCATGTGCAATTTCGGCGGTCCGGGACTGGAGACGCTGTTCGTCACCTCCGGCACCGTCTTCCTCAACGAGGCGCAGCGGGCGCAGCAGCCACTCGCCGGCGCGCTGTTTGCCATTCACGGCCTGGGCGTGCGCGGCATCCCCGAGCCACTCTTCGCCGGATGAGGGACATCGACGGCGCCGAGGCCCAGCTCGCAGAGATCCAATCCCGCGCGACGCGCCATGAAACACCTGGCGGGGTGGTGTGGCATGCCTGGGGGCAGGGCCCGCCACTGGTCCTGCTGCATGGCGCTGCGGGGTCCTGGCGGCATTGGCTGCACAATGTCGATGCGCTTTCGGCACGCCACCAGGTGCTCTGCGCCGACATGCCCGGCTATGGCGACAGCGCGATGCCGACAGGCCCCGTCACGCTCGAAAGCTTCGCCGGCATGCTGGTGGACGGCCTGGACACGCTGATCCCCCGCACGCCCTTTGCACTGGTCGGCTTCTCGCTCGGCGCCACCATCGCCGGGCAGATCGCGCACGGACTCGGGCAGCGGGTCACGCGCCTGGTCCTGGTGGGCTCCGGTGGCCTCACGCCCGCGAATTTCGTTGAGATGGAACGCGTGCGCGACAAGCAAGGCGCGGCGCGCACCGAAGCGCATCGCGAAAACCTCCGCCGCATCATGATCCACGATGAAGCGCGCATCGATGCGCTGGCGCTCGCGGCGCAATCCTGGAATTCCGACCGGTCCCGGCTGCGCCTGCGTGGCGCATTGCCGCCGATGACCCTCAAGCGACTGCTGCCGGAGATCACCGCGCCCACCGACGCGATCTGGGGCGAGCACGACCAGCCGGCGCGCGGCAACCTTCAGGAAAGGGTGGACATGCTCAAGACGCTCAAGCCGGATGCGAAGGTCGCCATTGTGCCAGGAGCCGGGCACTGGGTGGCGTATGAGGCGGCGGATGCCGTTAATGCCGTGCTGGAAGAAAGGCTGGGGAAATGAATTTCTCCAGCCCTTCTTTTATTTTTGCCACTTGGTGCTTCCTCATCCCAACGGCATAGCGCAGAGCGAGACGCCTTGGGCGGATCGGCCGGCCTCTTTAATCATGTCCTGAGCGCCGGGCGGGGTGGTGGACATGATCGGGCGGACGCTCGCGCTATCACGGGCGCCTGCACCCGCGCCGTCCTGCTTCCCCCCGCTGGGCCTTTCTGCCATGGTCCGGCGCTGCGAATGGACGGTGTAACGAAATGTTGGTCCATGGCGGCTGCGCTGTCCGGGCCGGCTGGGGCGTTCTCCTGCTGGGTCCGCCCGGCGCGGGCAAATCGGATCTGTTGCTCAGGTTGCTCGATGTCGGATGGTCGCTCGTGGCCGATGACCAGGTGGAGATCATGGCCGGTACCGGTAACACCCTTGTTGCGTCCGCCCCACCCGCACTCTCCGGCTTGCTGGAGCTGCGCGGCGTCGGCGTGCTGCGGGATGTGCCGGTGACGCCGCAGGCGCAATTGCGGCTGGTGGCCCGGCTGGTGCCGCGCGAGGCTGTGCCGCGCCTGCCCGCGCCGGATCGCTGGCACCATGCGGGCCATGCCATACCGGCCTTCGCCCTTGACCCCTTCGCCCCCTCGGCACCGGCCAAGCTGGGCATCGCACTCGACGTCATCCTCGGCCACCGCCGCCTTGCCGCAGGGCTTGGCTGAGCATGGACAGCCCCAAACCGCGCGAGGTGGTCCTCGTCACCGGCCTGTCCGGGGCGGGCAAGGCCTCCATCCTCAACGTGCTCGAGGATCTGGGCTTCGAGACGGTGGACAACCCGCCGCTCTCGGTGCTGGAGGCGCTGGTCGGCGACGGCTCTCAGGCCCTGGCTGCGGGCGTTGATTGCCGCACGCGGGATTTCGATGCGGCCACGGCGCTGCGCCTGCTCGACCGGCTGCGGCTGCGCCCCGACATCGCCGTCTCGCTGGTCTTCGCCACCGCCGAGCCCGACGTGCTGTTGCGCCGCTTCAGCGAGACGCGGCGACGCCACCCGCTCGCGCCGGGTGGACCTTTGGGCAGCCGCGTCGCGGACGGCATCGCGCGCGAGACGGCGCTGATGGCCTCGCTCACCGATGCCGCCGACCTGATCGTGGACACCACGGATCTGCCGCTGCCCGATATGCGCCGGCTGATCGAGCGCCGCTTCCGCCCCGAAGGCGGGCCCGGACTCGCGGTGACGGTGATGTCCTTCGGCTACCCCATGGGCCTGCCGCGCGAAGCGGATCTGGTCTTCGACCTGCGCTTCCTGCGCAACCCGCATTACGACCCCGCACTCCGCCCGCTCACCGGCCGCGACGCGCCGGTCGCCGCCTATATCGAGGCCGATCCGGATTTCGCGCCCTTCTGGGCGAACCTCACGGCCCTTCTCGCGCCGCTGCTGCCGCGCTATGCGGTGGAGGGGAAGAAGTATCTCACCATCGCCTTCGGTTGCACCGGGGGCAAACACCGCTCGGTCCTGGCGGCGGAGCGCATGACACACCATCTTCAGCAGGGCGGTTGGCGGGTGGACCTGATCCACCGGGAGATCGGCGGCGGCACCATGCCCTCCGCCTCCTTCGGCGCCGACGCATACCCGGGTCGGGAGGCCCTTTTCCAGACATCATGATCGGTCTTGTGCTGGTCACCCACGGCCGTCTGGCCGAGGAATTGCGGCTCGCCATGGAACACGTGGTGGGCAAGCAGCCTGGCGTCGCAACGGTCTGCATCGGACCGGAGGACGACATGGAACATTCCCGCCGCGACATCGGCGGCGGGATCGATGCGGTGGACCAGGGCGACGGTGTCGTCGTGCTCACCGACATGCAGGGCGGCACGCCATCGAACCTGGCGATGCAGATGATGAAGGACCGCGCGGGTGTGGACGTGATCGCCGGGGTGAACCTGCCCCTGCTGGTCAAACTCGCAAAACTGCGCGGCACTGAAAAGCTGGCCGACGCGGTCGAGCACGCGAAGCTCGCGGGGCGGAAATACATCGCCTGCGGGGCGGACATGCTCAATGGGACCGTGCTCGGCAAGACCGGCGGGCAGGGCCAATGAGCGCGGAGGAAGGGGCACCCGCCGCAACGCCGCCGGCCGATGCGGGCATGACGCTGCGCACCACCGTCACCATCCGCAATTCGCGCGGGCTGCATGCGCGCGCCGCGGCCAAGCTGGTCACGCTGGCCGAGCGCTACGCCTGCTCGCTCACCATCCATGCCAATGGCCAGTCGGTGCCGGCCTGCTCGATCATGGGGCTGATGATGCTGGGCGCGGGCAAAGGCGCGAGTGTCACCATCGAGGCCGAGGGCTGGGACGCGCGCGAGGCGATGGAGGCGGTCGCGGGCCTGATCGAAGCCGGCTTCCATGAAGACTGAGGCGCCCAAGCCCAAGCCTGCTCGCGCGAAGCCGCGCGAGGTCGCGCTCGCCGGCATTCCCGTTGCACCCGGTTTTGCGATCGGCCCCGTCTTCGACACCACCGAACAGCCCACCGAGGCGCCCCGCCGCCACATCGCGCCGCCTGCCATCGAAGCCGAGCGCCTGCGCCTTGCGGCCTCCGTCGCGCTGTCGCGCAAGCAGGTCATCAAGCTGCGCAACCGCATCGGCATCCTGCCCGAGGAAGCGCAGGACGAGCTCGGCCCGCTGCTCGACGCCTATGCGATGATGCTCGGCAATTCCCGCCTCATCCGTGGCGCGCGCAAGCGCATCGAGACCGACCTGCTCGGCGCCGAGACCGCGGTGGCCGATGAGGCGGAGGCGATCGCGGCGATCATCCTGGCCAACAAGGATGACGACAAGGCCGGCCTCACGCGCCGCGCGACCGAGGTGCGCGAGATCGCGCGGCGGCTGACGCGCAACATCCTGGGCAAGGCTTTTCGCAGCCTCAAGGACATCCCCGAGGGATCGATCCTGATCGCGGAGGAACTCACGCCTTCGGATGCCGCATTGCTCGACCCCAGCCGCATCGCGGGTGTCGCGACCGATGAGGGTGGTGCCGATGGCCATACCGCCATCATGCTGCGGGCATTGGGCATCCCCTCCGTCGTCGCCTGCACTGGCCTCACCGAGGCGGCACGCCGTGGCGACACCATGGCGATCGATGGCAGCGCCGGCCGCGTCTATATCCACCCGACGCCGGCGACGCTCGCCACCATCCGCGACAAGATCGCGGCTTTCGCGAAGGAGCGGGCCAAGCTCGCGAAGCTGCGCCGCCTGCCCGCCGAGACCACCGACGGCGAGATGGTCGAACTCCACGCCAACCTGGAGATCCTCCAGGAGCTGCCGCTGATCGCGCAGGCCGGCGCCCAGGGTGTGGGGCTGCTGCGCACCGAATTCCTGTTCATGAACCGCGACGACCTGCCCGGCGAGGAAGATCA
>JBKJNV010000178.1:0-4696 GCA_046593435.1 Roseomonas sp. | reverse complement strand
CCCGCGCGCCGGAGCCGATGACGCCGCTCGTGACCATGCCCGCGCCGCGCCGGCGCCGGTGGCCACGGGTGCTGCTGGCGCTTGTGGTGCTGGGCGGCGGTGCGGCGGGCCTCGCCTGGTGGAAGGGCTGGCCGCCCTTCGCCGCGCCGCAGACGGCGGCGCTGACGGGTGGCTTCGGCCCTTCGGGTGGGCCCCGCGGGCGCGGCGCGGCGCCGGTCCCGGTGAGCGCGGCCGCGGCGACCGCGCGCGACCTGCCGATCTTCCTCGACGCGCTCGGCACCGTGCAGGCGTCCAACACCGTCACCATCATCCCCCAGGTGCCCGGGCGGCTGATCGAGGTGGCGTTCCGCGAGGGGCAGGATGTCCGCGCCGGCGACCTGCTGGTGCGGCTTGATCCGCGCAGCTACCAGGCGAGCCTGGATCAGGCGGTGGCGACGCGGGCGCAGCGCGAGGCGCAGCTGGCCAATGCCCGGCTGGACCTCGCGCGCTATGTCCAGCTTGTTCGCGGCAATGGCGCCTCACAGCAGACGCTGGACACGCAGCGCGCGACGGTCGCGCAGCTGGAGGCGCAGGTGCAGTTCGACCAGGCCACGATCGACCAGGCGCGGGTGCAGCTGGAACACACGACCATCCGCTCGCCGATCGACGGGCGGGTGGGGTTGCGCCAGGTGGATGTGGGCAATTTCGTGCAGACGAGCAGCACCGGCATCGTCGTGGTGACGCAGGTGCGCCCGGTCTCGGTGAACTTCACCCTGCCGCAGCAGAGCCTGCCGCAAGTGACGGAGGCGATTGCAGCGGGCGTGGTGCCGGTCAGCATCCGGCTGGCTGAATCGGCCATGCCGCGGCCGGATGGCGCGGCGCCGCCGCCCGACCCGACGGGCACGCTGGTGACGGTGGACAACCAGGTGGACCAGGCCACGGGGACGATCCGGCTGCGGGCGACGTTTCCCAATGAGGACCAGCGCCTGTGGCCGGGCGCCTTCGTCAATGTCCGCATGCAGGTGACGACGCTGCGCGGCGTGACCTTGATCCCGCTGGTCGCGGTGCAGCGCGGCCCCGACGGTGCCTTCGTCTTCGTCGTGCGTGAGAATTCCACGGTGGAGCAGCGCCCGATTGCGCTGGGTGTGATGCAGGCCACCGATGCCGTTGTCATGCGCGGGCTGCGGCCTGGCGAGACGGTGGTGACCTCCGGCGCGCTGCGCCTTGCGCAGGGCAGCGCGGTGCAGGTGGCCGATGCGGTGCAGCCGCCGCCACGACCCGCCGGGCGCCGGCGCCCGGGTGCGGGCGGCGGCGGTGAGGGCGGAGGGCCGGCGGCGGCGCCGGGTGCTCCGGCGGCGCCGGGCGCCAGCACAGTGCCCGCAGCGCCGGCGGCCGCGCCGCAGGCCGCTCCGTCGCGGTGAACATCTCCGCGCCCTTCATCGCGCGGCCCATCGCGACCTCGCTGCTGGGCATCGCGGTGCTGCTGGTGGGCATCTACGGCTACATGCGCCTGCCGGTTTCCTCCCTGCCGGAGGTGGATTTCCCCACCATCCAGGTGACGACGCAGCTGCCCGGTGCCTCCCCGGATACGGTCGCGGTGCTGGTCACGGCCTCGCTCGAACGCCAGCTGGCGCAGATACCGGGGCTGGTCGAGATGCTATCGGTCAGCGGGCCGGGGGTCAGCCGCATCACGCTGCAATTCGGGCTGGCGCGGCGCATCGATGATGCGGCGCAGGATGTCCAGGCGGCGATCAACGCGGCGCGCGGCACGCTGCCCACCACGCTGCCCTACCCGCCCACCTACCAGAAGGTGAACCCGGCCGACCCGCCGATCCTGACGCTGGCGCTGACGTCCGAGACGCTGCCGGTCCATCGCCTGTCGGATGTGGTGGATACGCTGCTGGCGCCGCGCCTGGCGCAGGTCGCCGGCGTGGGGCGGGTGGGCGTGCAGGGCAATATGCGCCCGGCGGTGCGGCTGCAGGTCGATCCCCGCCGCCTCGCCGCCTATGGGCTGAGCCTCGCGGATGTGCGCACCGCGATCGCGGCGGCCAATGTCGCGGGTGCGAAGGGGTCGCTCGACGGTCCGGCGCAGGCCTCGGCGGTGATGGCGAATGACCAGGTGACCTCGCCGCAGGGCTTTGCCGACCTCGTCATCGCGTGGCGCGATGCCGCACCCGTGCGCCTGCGCGATGTGGGTGTCGCGGTCGAGGATCTGGAGAACACGCTCACGGCGGCCTGGTTCGGCGGCGGGCCCGCGGTGCTGATCGACGTACAGCGCCAGCCGGGTGCGAATATCGTGCAGACCGTCGCCGCCATGCGCGCGCAGATCGAGACGCTGGAGCGCGCTTTGCCGGCGGGCGTGCGGCTTGCCATCGTCGCCGACCGCACCGAGACCATCCGCGCCTCGGTCTTCGAGGTGCAGCTGACGCTGGTGCTGGCCATCGTGCTGGTGGTGGGCGTGATCTTCCTGTTCCTGCGCACCTTGCGCGCGACCATCATCCCCGGCGTGGCCCTGCCGCTATCCATCATCGGGACCTTCGCGGTGATGGCGCTGTTCGGTTTCTCGATGGACAACCTCTCGTTGATGGCGCTGGTGATCGCGACGGGGTTCATCGTCGACGACGCCATCGTGATGATCGAGAATGTTGTGCGCCTGGTCGAGAAGGGCATGCGCCCTTTGCAGGCCGCCTATGAGGGCGCGCGGCAGATCGGCTTCACCATCGTCTCGCTCACCGTCTCGCTGATCGCGGTGTTCATCCCGCTGCTGTTCATGGATGGCGTGGTGGGGCGGCTGTTTCGCGATTTCGCGCTGGTGCTGAGCATCTCGGTGGTGGTCTCGATGCTGGTGTCGCTCACCATCACCCCGATGATGTGCGCGCTGCTGCTGCGCCCGGCGGAGGAGGAGCGCCCGGGCTGGTTGAGCCGCGCCTTCGAGCGCGGCTTCGACGCCACCCTGCGCACCTATGCCCGAACGCTCGATTGGGCGCTGCGGCGGGAGGCGCTGATGCTGGGCATTGCCGCGCTGACGCTTGGGGGGACGGTGTGGCTCTACATCATCGCGCCCAAGGGGTTCCTGCCGTTGCAGGATACCGGGCTCATCACGGTGACGGTCGAGGCGCCGCAGGATGTGTCGTTCCGGCGCATGCAGGTGTTGCAGCGCGCGGCGGTCGAGGCCATCGCGCAGGATGCGGCGGTGGCGTCCACCACCTCTGTCGTCGGGGCCGGCACGCTGAACGCGGCGCAGAACTCCGGGCGCATCAGCGTTGTCTTGAAACCGCGCGGGGAGCGCGACGGGATCGGGGCGATCACCACGCGGCTGAATGCGCGGCTTGCCGCCATTCCCGGTATCATCGCGTATTTGCAGCCGGTGCAGGACATCCAGATCGGCACGCGGCCATCCTCCACGCAGTACCAGTACACACTGACCGACAGTTCCCAGGCGATGCTGCTGGAATGGGCGCCGCGCGTCGTCGCTGCGTTGCGCGCGCTGCCCGGTCTGCGCGACGTCGCCTCTGACCAGCGCGAGGATGGGCTGCGCATCGCACTCGATGTCGATCGTGCCCGCGCGGCGCGGCTGGGCGTGACGATGCAGGCGATCAACGACACGCTGCATGACGCTTTCGGCCAGCGCCAGATTTCCACCATCTATGGCCAGTCCAATCAGTACCGCGTGGTCCTCGAGGTGGACCCGGCGCAGGCGGGCGACCCGGCGGTGATCGGGATGCTGCGCGTGCCTGGCACCGCCAGCACCGATGGTTCTGGCAGCAATCAGATCCCGATCGCCGAGATCGCCTCGATCACGCGGGTTGCAGGCCCGCTGACGGTCACGCGGCAGAACCAGTTCCCGGCGGTGACGCTGAGCTTCAACCTCGCGCCCGGCGCTTCGCTCGATGCCGCCATCGCGGCGATCCGCACCGCCGAGACGCGCATTGGCATGCCCGACACCATGACCGGCAGCTTTGGCGGGGATGCGGCGGAATTCGCGCGCTCGCTGGCCGGGCAGGGCTGGCTGATCCTGGCCGCGATCGTGGTGATCTACATCGTGCTGGGGATGCTCTACGAAAGCGTGATCCATCCCATCACCATCCTGTCCACACTGCCCTCGGCGGGGATCGGCGCGCTGCTCGCGCTCGATATCTTCGGCCTGGATCTCTCGGTGGTGGGGCTCATCGGCATCATCCTGCTGATGGGCATCGTGAAGAAGAACGCGATCATGATGATCGACTTCGCGCTGGAGGCGCAGCGCGAGCATGGCATGAGCCCGCGCGAGGCCATCCGCGAGGCATGCCTGTTGCGCTTCCGCCCCATCATGATGACGACGCTCGCCGCACTTCTGGGCGCGGTGCCGCTGGTGCTCGGCCATGGCGCGGGGTCGGAGTTGCGGCTGCCGCTGGGTGTCTCGGTCATCGGCGGGCTGCTGCTCAGCCAGGTGATCACGCTCTACACCACCCCGGTGATCTACCTCGGCCTGGAATGGGTGCGGGAGCGCGCGGTCGCCCTGGTCTATCGCGCGCCGCCGGCGCCGGCGGAATAGGCGCATGGGCGGCTTCATCACCCGGCCGATCGGCACCTCGCTGCTCGGCGTCGCCATCGCGCTGATCGGGCTGGTCGCGTATTTCGCGCTGCCCGTCGCCCCGCTGCCGCGCGAAATACGCGACCAGCCCGATCAGCGCGATGGCGACGCCGAGCAGCGAGGTGCCGATCGGCCGGGTGATGA
>JBKJNV010000182.1:0-6247 GCA_046593435.1 Roseomonas sp. | reverse complement strand
GGCATTCCCACTGCGAGGTGATCTACTTGGCTGGTCTGAACACACTCGCTCGCGTCGCGCTCTGCCGCACGCCCGTCGGTGACGCGCTCCGCCGCATCCCCGGGCTGGAGCGTGCCTATGGCCGACGCATGCTGGCCAGCCGGAACAAGCCGGGCCTCTTCGTCGGCTGCCACGCGACGCATGACGAGGCGATGGCCGCCATCCCGCCTGGCCGCCTCTCCGGCTGGGACAACGCCGATTGCGCGGCGATCTTCACCGATGCCTTGCCGGACCAGCCTTCGGCGCATGCGGTGTTCTTCTGGCTGTCGCGCCTGCTTCAGGACGGCACGCGCCTGGTCGATTACGGCGGCGGGCCGGCGGTGACGTATCGCCAGTATCGCCGCCGCGCGGCACTGCCCGCCAACCTGTCCTGGACCGTGGTGGACCTGCCCGCGATTGTCGCGCGCGGGCGCGAGATCGCAGCACTTGGCGGGCTGGACGGCGTCCGCTTCGCCGAAACCCTGGCCCAGGCCGGCCCTTGCGACATCCTGCTCTCGGCCGGCGCGCTGCAATACATGGAGCATTCCGTGCCCGGGCTGCTGGACATGATGGGCGAGAGGCCGCGCCACATCATCCTCAACAAGGTGCCGCTGACCGAGGGCGCCCCCTACTGGTCGGTGCAGAACCAGGGTCCCGCCGTCTGCCCCTACCGGATCTACAATGCGGCCGAATTCCTGGGCTATTTCGAACGCGAGGGCTACACCGTCGCGGATCGCTGGCGAGTGGCCGAGTTGACCTGCGACATCCCCTTCCATCCGCGCCGCTCGATCGCCGAGCAATGCGGCTTCCTCCTCACGCATCAGTGACCGCGCGCGGCACATCTGCGGCGCCGCCATGAGTGCGGCCATGGGCCTGATCCTGGCGCGCAGCTGGATGAATGTGTGCGGCCTGCTCGCCTTCCTCCTGGTCGCGCGCGTGGTCACCCCGGCCGATATCGGCATCTACGCGCTTGCCTCATCGGCGGTGCTGCTGCCGATGTCGCTGGTCGGCGCCGGCTTCGCCGAGCATGTGACGGGGCGCGACCCGACCGGGCGCGACCTGTCCACCGCGTACTGGTCGGCGCTCGCGAGCGGGGTTTTCGGCACAGCGATCACGCTGGGCTGCGCGGCGGCGGCCTATGGCGTCTTCGGGCTGCGCGACATCGGGTTGATCATGTTGCTGATGGCGCCGTTGCCGCTGATCTGGAGCGCGGGCGTTATCCCCGAAGCGGTGCTGATCCGCGACGGGCGGGGCAAGCCGCTGGCAGCCGTGCCCTTCGCGGCCGACCTGCTGGGCCTGATCGCGCTGGCCGCGGGCGTGATGCTGGGCTGGGGGGTGATGTCGCTCGTGGCGAACCGCTTCGTCAGCTGCATCGTGATGGTGGTGGGGATGACGCTGGCGGCGCCGCCGCGCGGGCTGACACGCTTTGAGTGGGATTCCGCGCGCCGCGTCGGCGGGTTCGGTGCGGGCCTGCTCGGGTCACGGGTTGCCGGCTGGGCCGGCCAGTTCGGCACCGAATTTGTCATCGGCGTGCTGCTCTCGACCGCGGCGGTCGGCTACTACCGCCTCGCCTCGCGGCTGGTGGGCGCGATGTATTCGGTGGTGATGCAGGGGCCGTCCGCGGCGCAGCTCGCTTATTTCGGGCGCGTCGAGCAGGGCCCGGCCAAGGCCTATGACCACGCCCTGCGCCTGCATATGAGCCTCGCGGCACCGGTGATCATCGCGGTCACGATGGGTGCGCCGCTGCTGATCCGGGTCGCACTCGGTCCGGCCTGGGAGCCGAGCGCCTTCGTGCTGTCCATGCTTGCGCTGGCGGTGTTGCCGCAGATCGGCGCCGGTATCGCCTCGACCATGCTGATCGCGCATGGGCATGCGCGGCGCGCCTTCGCGCTGCACAGTGCCATGGCCCTGGCGACGGTCCTGGGGCTGCTCGCCGGTTCCTATTTCGGGCTGGACGAGGCCGCCATCGCACGGCTCGCGGTCTCCGTGGCGGTGCTGCTGCCGGTGGTCGCCGCAGTTCCCGAGCTGCGGCCGAGCGGTGTCGGCCGCACGCTGCGCATCTTCGCCGCCATCGCGCTGCCTTCGGCGGCCATGGCGGCTGCGATGCATGCGGTGTTGGTGCTGTGGCCCGCCGGTCCGGGTTGGCTGCCTGGCCTCACGGCCCTCACGCTCGCCTCGGCGGCGGGGTTCGTCGTCTACCTCGTCATCGCGCGTCTGATGCTGCGGCGGACCACACTGCTGTTCCGCCTGCTGCTTGCCGATCGCTGGCCCTGGAACCGCCGCCTCAGCCGCAAGCCGCGCTTCGGGGGAATGTTGTGACGCCGGGCGCGACCCCGCCCGCCGGTCCGGCGAGCCCCAGGACCGCCAGGGCGCCATTGCTCGCGACCGCGAGGCGCCAGCCTGTCTCGGGCGCGGCGACCGCGCCGACATGCTCCTCGGGCACGGTGAAGCTTTCCATCTGCCACCCCCTGGCCGCGTCGGGTCGCCAGCCCATGGCCAGCAGCCGCGCCGGCGCGCCGGGCGTGAGTGCCACCGAAAAGCGGTCGAGCGGCGCGTGCAGCCCAGACCCGAGCGCCTTCACCACCGCCTCCTTCCGGGTCCAGCCGAGGAAGAAGGCCAGCCGCCGTTGCGCCGGCGGCAGCTTGGCGAATTCATCCAACTCCGCAGGAGAAAACACCGCATGCGCGAGATCATCCTCGACCGGGCGCACCGCCTCGATGTCGACGCCGACCGGAAAGCGCGCCACGGCCAGCGCCGCAAGGCCGTGGGAGTGCGTGAGGTTGAAATGCACGCCAGCGCCTGCCGGCCCCGCCAGGGATGGCTTGCCCAACGGCGCGAGCTGAAATTCGAGGTCGCGCGGCCGCTCGCCCAGGCATTCCCCCATGATTGTGCGCAGTCCGGCCCGCGCCGCAAGGCTCGCCGCACGATCCTCGGGGCGCACGAAATGCGCCGCCCGCGCGGTATCGGCTGGCGTGAGGCAATCCGGTGCGACCGGCGCTTGCGCATCGATGCGCCACACCGCGAGCTGCACGACCCCCTCGGCAAGACCGATCACCGACGTGGTCCTGCCCGGGAGGGCGCCCGATGAACCGGCGTGGGTTGATCGTCGGGCTGCCGCTGGCCGCGGCACCCGGCGCGGCGCTGGCGCAAGGCCGCACAGCGAACCCGGGCGCCGCGCGCCCGGCTCGCCCGGCCGGTCCGCGCGGCCCTCTCCGGCCGGACGGCGCCATCGCCGACGGCGCCAGCCACCCGCTGTCCGAGCGCTTTCCCAACCTGGCCGCGGCGCGCGCGATCTTTCCCCATGCCGGCGCGATGAGCGACGAGATCGACTGGTGCGCGCTGCAGGGCGCGATCGACCGCGCGATCGCCCAGGGTGGCGGCGCCGTGCATGTGCCCAATGGCGGGCGCGGCTACGTGCTCAATCGCGGCCTGGTCGTGAACCCGAACCTCGTGACGCTGCGCGGCGATGGCAGCCTGCTGGATTTCCGCTCCCTGCCGGTTGGCGGCCGGGCCTTGTGGTTCAAGGCGGATGGCGCGCCTGCCTATGGCCATGACAGGCACGTCTTCGAAGGCTTCGACCTGCTGGGCCCGGGGCGCGACCCGGACACCATCGGTGTCTTTTTCCAGACCGACACGCCGGGGCTGTCCAGCCGCACGCAGATGCGGGACTGCGTGGTACGGCATTTCCGCGTTGCGCTGGAGATGGGCCACCGCGCCTATCTGATCAGCTTCGCGCATTGCTCGTTCTACGAATGCTACTATGTCCTCCGGGCGCCTGCCGGCCTGGAAGATGCCGGCGAGTCAATCACCTTCAACCAATGCGTGCTGTTCAACTCGTATTGCCTCATCGCCAACATGGCCGGCTTCGGGTTGCGCTTCATCGGTTGTGCCCTTGATTACGCTGCACGCATAGTCTGGGACAACAATGGACACATAGACTTCGTCTCATGTCACATAGAATTCGCCCCGCCGACCGAGGTTCCCTTCCATAACGGGGTGGGCCGGATCGATTTCCACGGCGGCTTCATCCAGATCCACGGCGATGCCGAGCCGCGCGTGGCCGGGCTTTTCGCCTCCAACATCGCGTCCGCCACCTACCACATGTTTGGCCTGCGCGGCTGGAACTGGGGCACCACGACAGGCCGCCTGGCCGATGGGCCGGCGAAGATCTACTGGCATGAGGGCACCGTGATCGACGCCCCGCCCGAGGGCTACCAGCGCCGCTGACCGTCGCGCGCGCCCGAGTGCCTGGCGTCAGGCCGCCTCGGCGTGCGCCCGGGCGGCGGGCAGGCCTTGCTGGTCCGCCATGGCATCCCTGGCCGCGGCGAGCATCGCGGTGCGGAAATGCCGCCGGTCAAAGCGCTGGGCGTTGGCCCGGCAATCCTCCGGCGCAATGCCCGGCTGCAGCGCGATGAAGGCGGCCACCGCGTCCTTGATCGCGTCCACGCTTTGGTCGGGGAACAGCAGCCCGGTGGGCCGCGGCATGTCCGGCGTGCGGACGATGTCGCGCGCACCGCCGCGGCCGAAGGCGATCACCGGCGTGCCGCAGGCCTGAGCCTCGACCATGGCGATACCGAAATCCTCCTCGGCGGCGAAGACGAAGGCGCGGGCCTGCTGCATCAGCGTGACCAGTGCTGCCTGCGGCTGCGCGCCGAGCAGCGCGATGTTGGGCGCATCGCCCGCCGCCTCCCGCACGCTCGCTGCCTCGGGCCCGTCGCCGACCACGACCAGGCGATGCTGCGGCATCTCGCGGAAGGCGCGCACCACCAGATCCACCCGCTTGTAAGGCACGAAGCGGGAGACGAGCAGGAAGTCGTTGGATTTTTCCGGCCGATAGGGAAATCCGGACAGGTCCACCGGCGGGTGGATCACCTGCGCCTCGCGCCGCCAGGCCTTGCGGATGCGCTGCGCGATGTAGTGCGAATTGGCGATGATGGTGTCCACGCTCGCGGCCGAGGACCGGTCCCACAGCCGCAGCCTGTGCAGCAGCCAACGCGTATAGGCGCTGCGCAAGCCGCGCTCCATCCCCGCCTGGCGCAGGTACTGCGCCTGCATGTCCCAGGCATAGCGCATCGGCGAATGGATGTAGCTGAGATGCGTCTGGTCCGGCCCGGTGATCACGCCCTTGGCGACCGCGTGATGGCTGGAGACAATCAAATCATAGCCCGCGAGGTCGAACTGCTCGATCGCGAGCGGCATCAGCTGCAAATACCAGCGGAAGCGCTTCCGCGCGAAGGGCAGGCGCTGGATGAAGCTGGTGCGCACCTTGCGCCCACCGAGGAAATGCCGCTGGCCCTCGGGGAGAAAATCGCACACCGCGTAGATATCCGCCTCGGGCCAGCAGGCGAGGAGCTGTTCCAGCACCCGTTCGGACCCCGCGTAGCTTTCCAGCCACTCATGGATGATCGCGACCTTCATGTGCCCAACCCTGATTGCCTGAGGATCGCGGCCAGTTGGGCCGCCGCATGGTCCCACCGCAGCGGCTTCGCCCGCGCAAGTCCGCGCTGCCGCAGCGCGTCGGCGAGTCCGGCTTCGTCGAGCAATCGCGCGAGCGCCCGGGCCGTCCCAGCGGGGCTGCTGCCATCGGCATAGAGCGCCGCCTCACCGCAGACCTCCTCAACCGCGTGTCCGGGGGCGGCGAGCACTGGGCAGCCAGAGGCCATCGCCTCGACCGGGGGCAGCCCGTAGCCCTCATAGCGGGAGGGGAACATCAGGCAGGCCGCGCCCTCGTACAGCGCGCGGAGTTCCGCATCATCGACGCGGCCGAGTGCCCGGGCTGGGAAGTCCACCCCATCGGCACCCTGCCGGAACACGGTGGGGTCGAGCGAGCCCACGATCGCGAGCAGCATGCCGCGCTCGGCCAGCAGCCGCGCGCTGACCGAAAGCGCGCCAAGGTTCTTGTGCTGGGTGCGGCTGCCAACGGCCAGCGCATAGCCGCCCGGCCGCAGCCCATGACGCTGCAGCGCGCCCGGGTCGGCGGGGGCGCGCAGGATGTGGTCCGCGCCTTCGCCCATCACCGCGATGCGCTCAGCCGGGATGCCCAGCCGCAGCGCAAGCCGGCCCTGAGAGAAGGCCGAGACGGTGACGATGCGCGCGCCCAGCCGCGCCAATGCCAGGTGCAGGCCGCGGTACCAAAGGCGGAAGGGGCGGGAATAGCTCTCCGGCGTGTCAAAGGCGCCGGCATCATGGATGATGACCACCTGGCGGCGCCCGGCGCGGAGCGGGCCGG
>JBKJNV010000639.1:0-3106 GCA_046593435.1 Roseomonas sp. | reverse complement strand
ACCTGCACCGTGGAATAGCTCGCGCCCAGGATCTTCGCGAAGCCGCCCATGAACGAGAACAGCATCCCCGCGAAGCACATCCACCCGATGGCGATGAGGATGCGCCGGTCCGGCGCGGTGATGGGTTCGGTCACGGCGGCCGCACAGTGAAGCGCCCTGACCGGCACGGCAACCGGTGCTAGCGTGCGTGGAGGGAGACCACACCATGTCCACAGCGCCCAATCGCAGCTTTCTGTTCGCCCCGGGCGACCATCCGCGCCGGTCGGAGAAGGTGCTGACCATCGGCGCCGACGCCGCCATCCTCGACCTTGAGGATGCGGTGGCGAATTCCGCCAAGGTCGCCGCACGCGACGCGGTGGCGGCCACCCTGCTGCGCCCCCGCGCCTGCCGCGCCTATGTCCGGGTGAACGCCTTCGAGACCCCCTTCTGCTTCGATGACCTCCGCACGGTGGTCGGGCCACGCCTGGACGGGCTGCTGCTGCCCAAGCTGGAGACGCCAGCCGAAATCATCGCGGTGGACTGGATGGTCTCGGCGCTGGAGCGCGCCCTCGACCTGCCCGAGCGCGGCATCGACATCATCCCCATCATCGAGACGGCGCGCGGGCATGACCGCCTACGCGACCTGATGGCGGCCGCCGCCGGGCTGGGCGGACGGGTGCGGCGGATGGCGTTCGGCGCCGGCGACTACACGCTGGACCTCGGCATCGCCTGGACGCTGGGCGAGAGCGAACTCGCCACCATCCGCGCCGACATGGTGATGGCAAGCCGCAGCGCCGGGCTGGAAGCCCCGCTCGACACCGTCTGGATCGAACTGCGAGAGAGTGAGGCCTTCGCGCGCAACTGCGCGACCTCCGCCGCCCTCGGCTTCCAGGGCCGCATGTGCATCCACCCCGACCAGATCCCCACGGCCAATGCCGCCTATGCGCCGGCCGAGGCGGAGGTGGCCCGCGCGCGCATCATCGCCGCCGCCTTCGCCGAGGCCGAGGCGCGGGGGCTGGCCTCCATCCAGGTCGATGGCCGCTTCGTGGACTACCCGATCGTGGAACGCGCGCTGCGCCTGCTGCGCCTGCATGAGAGCATCACGGCGCACAGCGAGAGCATGCGCTGATACTGGCGGCCACGAAGAATGGCCGCCGGTATCAGCTGTTTTTGCCCTCAAGCGCGTCCCGCGGCTTGGCTCGCCGGCCATTCGGCCGGGGGCAGGTTGTGGCTGCCTTCAAACGGCGGGCGCTTGCGCGGCGGCGGGCTTTGGGCATGCTGCGCGAATGCTCTACATGCCGCCCGCCTTCCGCGAAACCGACACCGACATCCTGCACGGGCTGATCCGCGCCTCGCGCCTCGCGATCCTCGCGAGCCACGCGCCGGAGGAGCCGCTGCCCTGGATCACGCACCTGCCGCTGTTGCTGAGCCCCGCCGAGGGCTCGCTGGGCACGCTGCACGGGCATGTGGCGAAGGCCAACCCGCACTGGCAGGCGCTGGTCCGCGCCGGGCGCGCCTTGGTGATCTTCGCCGGCCCCGAGGCCTATGTCTCGCCCGGGCATTACGCCTCGAAGCGGGAACACGGGAAGGTCGTGCCCACCTGGAACTACGTCGCCGTCCACGCCGAATGCGACGCCGAGGTCTACCACGAGCCCGAGCGGCTGCACGCCCTGGTCTCCCGCCTGACCGACCATCACGAGAAGCCCCGCGCCGATCCCTGGGCGGTCGGCGATGCGCCCGCACCCTTCATCGCCGGCCAGTTGAAGGGCATCGTGGGCCTCACGCTGCGGATCACCGCGCTGGTGGGCAAGCGCAAGCTCTCACAGAACCGCAGCCCCGAGGATCGCGCCGGGGTCATCTCCGGCCTCGCATCAAGCGAGGATGCGCGCGACCGCGACGTTGCGGCGGTGATGGAGTGACCCTTCGCCGGCGTGGCGCGTATCTGCCGCCAGGCCCCCGCCCTTGCGCCTCATTGCTGGCGGAACGCCGTCGAAGAATTTAGCCTGCCGCATGGGCCGAATCGCAGCGGGGCGCGGAGACAGGGCGGTGCCACGTGTGGCACCTCGGCGGCGCCGGAGCTGGTTCGCGTTCACCATCGTCGTGACGGTCTGGGCTGGCGTCGCCGCATCCGGCGCGCTGCTGTTCTTCACCTGGGACATGCCCGGCCCCGAGGCGGCGCTGGCCGCCACGCGGCGCCCCTCGGTGACCTTGCAGGCCGGCAATGGCCAGGTGATCGCGACCTCGGGCGACATCTACGGCGACATCCTCCGCCTGGCCGATATGCCCGCGAGCCTGCCCGCGGCGCTGATCGCCATCGAGGACCGGCGCTTCCGCAGCCATTGGGGACTTGATGGCATCGGGCTGGTGCGCGCCGCCTGGGTCAATGTCACCACCGGCCGCGTCGTCCAGGGTGGGTCCACCATCACGCAGCAACTCGCCAAGAACCTGTTCCTGACCCCCGCGCGCAGCTTCCGCCGCAAGGTGCAGGAAGCGCTGCTCGCCATCTGGCTGGAGCAGCGCTTCACCAAGGACGAGATCCTCGAGATCTACCTCAACCGCGTCTACCTCGGTGCCGGCGCATATGGGGTGGACGCCGCCGCGCGGCTGTATTTCGGCATCTCCGCGCGGCGGCTGGAGGTCTGGCAATCGGCCATCCTGGCCGGGCTGCCGCGCGCCCCCTCCCGCCTCAACCCGCGCGCCAATCCCGGCGGCGCGGTTGCGCGCGGGGTCGAGGTGCTCGAGGCCATGGCCGAGACCGGCGCGATCCGCCCCGGCCAGGTCGCGGCCCTGGCCGAAGCCATGGCCTTCCCCCGCCCGCCCTCCCGCGATGCCGGCTGGTTCGCCGACTGGGCGCAGGATGACCTCGCCGCGCGCTTCCCCGGCAATGCCGATTTGGTGCTGCGCTCGACACTCGATGCAGGGCTCCAGGCGCAGGTCGAGGCGCGCCTGGAGGCCCTGCTCGCTGGCGCCGGCGCCCAGGCCGGCGCCACCCAAGGCGCCGTGATCGCGATGGAGGCGGAAACTGGCGCCGTCCGCGCCATGGTGGGCGGGCGGGACTACCGCACAAGCCCGTTCAATCGCGCGGTGCAGGCCCGCCGCCAGCCCGGCAGCGCGATGAAGGCCTTCG
>JBKJNV010000173.1:0-5055 GCA_046593435.1 Roseomonas sp. | reverse complement strand
AGCGGTCGACCAGGCGGCGCACGATCAGGTGGGTGATCGGCACCTCGACATTCTCGGCCACCCGTTCCACCCGGCCCTCGGCCAGCAGCATCCGCCCGGCCACCAGCGCAGCACGGTCGCGCGCCGCAATCGCCGCATAGACCACGAGGTTGCCCACGCCCCACTCATCCTCGATGGTCAGGAACACCACGCCCTTCGCCGTCCCCGGGCGCTGGCGCATCAGCACCAGGCCAGGAATGCGCACCGAGGCCCCCTGCCGCGCGCTCCCCAGCGTGCGGGTATCATCCCGTGTGAGGCGCAGCAGCGCTGGGCGCAGGAGTGCCAACGGATGCCGCCCCAGCGTGAGGCCCGTGGCGCGGTAATCCTCGACCACCCCCTCCCCTTCCGAGGCAGGCGCGAGGGTGACGGCAGGCTCGGTCACCACCGGCTCATCGGGGTCGGTCATGGCCGTGAACAGGGGCAGGTCGCGCGGCCCACCGGCGACACCGCGCGCCGCCCAGCCCGCCTGCCGCCGCCCATCACCAAGCCCTGCAAACCCATCCGCGGCCGCCAGGGCATCCAGCGCGCGCTTGCCCACGCCGGCGCGCCAGGCCAGCTCCTCGACGCTGGCAAAGGGCGCGCCGTTCCGTGCGATGCGCGCCGCTACGATCGCGCGGCCCTCCTCGGCCGGCAGCCCGCCCGCCAGCCGCAGGCCAAGCCGCAGCGCGAGCCCGTCATTGCTGTCGGGTGCGGGTTCCAGCGTGCAATCCCACGCACTGGCATTCACATCGATGCCGCGCACCGCAACGCCATGCTCGCGCGCATCGCGCACGATCTGCGCCGGCGCATAGAATCCCATCGGCTGGCTGTTGAGCAGCGCGGCCGCAAAGACACCCGGATGATGCCGCTTCATCCATGCCGAGGCATAGACGAGATGCGCGAAGCTCGCCGCGTGGCTTTCGGGAAAGCCGTAGCTGCCAAAACCCTCGATCTGCGCGAAGACGCGGTCCGCGAATTCCCGCACATAGCCGCGCCGCACCATCCCCGCGACCAGCTTGTCGCGGTGCTGCTCGACCAGGCCGCGCGCCTTGAAGGTGGCCATCGCGCGCCGCAGCTGGTCCGCTTCATCGGGTGTGAAGCCGGCCGCCACGATCGCGATGCGCATTGCCTGTTCCTGAAACAGCGGCACGCCCAGCGTCTTGCCCAGCACTTGCCGCAGCTCGTCAGGCGGGCCGAAGGCCGGGTCGGGTGCGGGGTACTCCACCGTCTCGACACCGGATTTGCGCCGCAGATAGGGGTGCACCATGTCGCCCGCAATCGGCCCGGGGCGAACGATCGCCACCTCGATCACCAGGTCATAGAAGGTGCTGGGCCGCAGGCGCGGCAGCATGTTCATCTGCGCCCGGCTTTCCACCTGGAACACGCCCACGGAATCGGCCCGGCGCAGCATCGCATAGGTCTCGGGACATTCCTTCGGCAGCGAGGCCAGGTCGAAATCGGCGCGCGCATGATCACGCAGCAGATTGAATCCGCGTCGCAGGCACGACAGCATCCCCAGGCCCAACACATCCACCTTGAGGATGCCCAGCGCCTCGATATCGTCCTTGTCCCATTCCAGCACCGTGCGGTCCTCCATCGCCGCGCGCGTCACCACGGCAAGCTCGACCAGCCGACCGCGGGTGATGACGAAGCCGCCCACATGCGTCGCGGCATGGCGCGGGAAATCCTGCAATTCCTCGGCCAGCTCCATCGCCATCGCGAGGCGCGGGTCGGCGATATCGAGTCCCTCCGCCTCCGCGAGTTCGGCAAAGCCCATCTCACGCCCCGGTCCCCAGCTTGCCTTGGCGAGGCGCGCGGTGACATCGGCGGTCAGCCCCAGCGCCTTGCCCACCTCGCGGATCGCACTCCTTGCCCGGTACCGAATAATGGTCGCGCAGATCGCCGCGCGGTCGCGGCCATAGCGCGCATACAGGTGCTGGATCACCTCCTCGCGCCGCTCATGCTCGAAGTCGATGTCGATATCCGGCGGCTCGCCGCGGCTGGCTGAGATGAAGCGCTCGAACAGCAAATCATGCTGGCTGGGATCGACCGCAGTAATCCCCAGCACATAGCACACGGCCGAATTCGCAGCCGAGCCACGGCCCTGGCACAGGATCGGCCTTTCCTGCTCGCGCGCAAAGCGCACGATCTCATGCACGGTGAGAAAATAGGGCGCATAGCCAAGCTCGCCGATCAGCGTCAGCTCATGCGCCACACGCTGCCTTACGCTGGCAGTCGCCCCTTCCGGCCAGCGATCGGCCAGGGCCGCCATCACCCGCGCCTCCAGCGTCTGCTGCGCGGTGCGGCCAGGCTCGTGGATCTCCTCGGGGTATTCGTAGCGCAGCTGGTCGAGCGAGAACCCAGCCGTCGCCTCCAGCACATCAAGCGTGTTCGCCAGCGCCTGCGGATGCCGCGCGAAAAACCGCGCCATCGCCGCGGGTGGCTTGAGGTCGCGCTCGGCATTCATCTCCGCCGCATCGCCCAGGGCATCGACCGTGACACCCAGGCGGATCGCGCTCAGCACATCCGCAAGCCGGCGGCGCGACCGGTCATGAAACCGCACATCGCCAATCGCAAGCAGACCCACGCCCGCCTGCGCCGCCATCGCCGCCAGCCGGTCCAGCCGGCGCTGGTCATCGCCCCGCCAGCCACACGCGGCGGCCAGGAACAGCGGGCGCACCAGGCGACCCCGCAACGCCGCCGCATCCGCGCGCAGACGCGCCGCGAACCCCGCATCGGCATCCCCCGGGGGCACTACGGCCAGCACCCAGCCCTCGGCCGCATCCACCATTGCGGCGCGCGTGATGCGGCATTCACCCGCCACCGCCATCCGCCCCTGCGACAGCAGCGCCGTCAGCCGCCCATAACCCCCCCGGTCCGCCGGCCAGGTCAGCCACACGCTGCCATCCTCCAGCACCAGGCGGCAGCCGACGCGGAACGCCAGCCTGCCCTTGGCCGCGACATGCGCGCGCACCACGCCACCCAGCGTGTTGGTGTCGCATAGGGCAACACCAGCCAAACCGAGCATCCGAGCGCGATCCACCAGCTCGTGCGGGTGGGAGGCGCCGTCGAGGAAGGAGAAATTCGAAAGCGCGGCGAGTTCGGCGTAAGCAAGAGCGGGGGAATGAATTCCCCCGGACCCCCATCTTTTATTTTTATCCGTGGGGGTCATCACGGTAAGTGGCCGTGGACGTGCCAAGCATCAGAATAAAACACCCACAGCCGCAAACCGGACTCCAGCTCCACCTCGAAATAGTCGCGCACACCCTCCTCGCCGCGCCACCACTCGGCCGCGACACGGCGCGGACCCTGTGCGCGGACAACCCGATGCGCAGTCCCCGCCCAGCGCAGCAAGGCCGGCGGGCCATCAGGGACCGCAGCCACCACGCCGACCGGCTCAGGGCGCCGCAACAGCCGCACCGCCGGCTGCGGCCGCCAGGCCAACGCAGGCAAGGCTGCCGCAACCGTCTTCACCATCCGCTCCGGCCAATGGCTGGCGCGCAACGCCACGTGGCGTACCCGCACGCGCTGGCGCAAGCGGTCCATCAGCGCCTGCGCGGCACCCAAATCCCGCCGCCCGCCGATCGCGAGCGCCGTCTGCAAGCCGCTCGCCATCGGGTCGGTCGCGCGGGCTTCCAGCGCAAAGCGCTCGATGCCCAGGCCCGGAGCCAGGCGGTCCAACCGGTCGCAGAACAGCAGCCGCAGATGCGCCACGCTGCGCACCGGCTGGCCAGTGCCGATCGCCACCTCCTGCACCGCCGCATCCACCCGCCAGGCCGAGAGCACCACCTGCCGCGCACCCAGCCCCGCCGCGCGCAGCTTCGCGCACAGCGCCTCAAGCAGCACATCCAGCACTGCCTCGATCCCCCCGCGCGTGACGATCGGCTCCAGCATCTCCCGCATCACCACCAGATCGGGCGGCGGAAGCGCCGGTCGCAGCACCGCGCGGCGGCGGCCGAGCAGGAGATCGAGCCGCTCCAGCAGCCCAGCCCCGAACCGGCGCGCCAGGGGGCCGCGCGGCAGCGCGAGCAGGTCGCCCACGCAGCGCAGGCCCAGCCGTTCCAACGCGACCAGTTCGGCCGCATCCAGCCGCAGGCCAGCGGCCAGCGGCAGGGGTGCGGCCAGGGCCACGGCATCGCCGGAGGCCGTGTCGTGATGCCCCGCCCGCGCCATGGCCCCGGCCAGGGCCGCAATGCCCGCCACCACGCCCGCAACAGCGAAGCCGCCCCGCCGCAGCCGCGCCAGCGCATCCTCCCACAGCCCGGCCTCCCCGCCCCAGAAATGGGCGCAGCCGGTGATGTCGAGCAGCAGCCCGTCCGGCGGGTCGGTCGCGGCCAAGGGCGTGTAGCGACGTGCCCAGAACGCGAGCCCATCCAGCGCCCGCGCATCGGCGGCGGGGTCCTCGGGCACCAGCATCATGTCCGGCGCGATGGCCTGGGCATCCGCCAGCGCCTGCCCGGCCCGCAGCCCCGCCGCCGCCGCGGCCCGGTCCACTGCCACAAGCACGCGCCGCGGCCCGCGCGTGGCCCAGACGCCAAGCGGGCGCTGCGTGGGCAGGTCCGGGGCGGCGCGCCGGATGCGGTCCGTGGGCAGTGCCGGCAGGTGCAGCGCCAGGAAGCGTCGCTCGCGGGGGAAGAGCGGAGAGGTCGGGATAGGGGCCGGCATGACCAGACCCTAGCGCGACAACCAGAACAAAAATAGAACAAAAACCCCCGCGCCAGCTCGGCTTGTCCAAACCCGCATCACGGCTATCGTGAAGGCAAGGAAACCCAAGGGATCACCGCGCATGCCGCCTCGCATTCTCCTGATGGCCAGTCCACTCAGCGATCCCGACCTGGCGCGCGAGATCGCACCATCGGGGATGGACCTCACCATCGCCCCCTTCGGCAGCCCCGAATTCAAGGAAGCCGCGGCCAGCGCCGACTTCCTGGTGGGCTTCGGTAACAAGGCCATCGACGCCGGCTTCTACGGCGCGGCGCCACGGGTGAAACTGTTCCAGCTGCTCTCGGCCGGCTACGACACCGTCGATATCGAAGC
>JBKJNV010000137.1:0-5370 GCA_046593435.1 Roseomonas sp. | reverse complement strand
CGCATTCCCCCGTTTTGCGCGGCCCCGGCCCATGCCGCCTTCAAAACAAGCTTGCCTGTGTGGCTTGACGGGACGCAAGGCCCCAACCAGCGCGGTGTGTCGAATTTCATGTGGTTTCCCCAAAGGATGCCGATAATGCGGCCGCTATGGCCCAGGTGCGAGGCATCTGCCAGCGTTGCGCAATGCTCGAATCGCCGATTGCATCTCCAGCCCCCCCCTACCGCGACCGCCGCTACGCGGTGCTGTTCGTGCTCGGATTCTCGGCCGGGCTGCCGCTCCCGCTCGTCGCCGGCCAGGTGTTGCGGCAATGGCTGTCCGAGGCGGGGCTGTCGCTGGGCACCATCGGGCTCACGGCGCTGATCGGCCTCGCCTATGCCTATAAATTCGTCTGGTCGCCGGCACTCGACGCCATCCGGCCCCCGATCGCCCGCCTCGGCCAAAGGCGCGGCTGGCTGCTGCCGATCCAGGCGGCCCTCGCACTCGCCATCGCCGCCATCGCGCTGACCGATCCGGTGGGCGCGCTGATGCCCCTGATCCTGGTGGCGGTGCTGGTCGCTTTCCTGTCGGCCAGCCAGGATATCGTCATCGACGCCCTGCGCATCGAGATGCTGGCCGAGCGCGAGCAGGCCTGGGGCCTGGCCGCCTATGTCTGGGGCTACCGCCTTGCCCTGCTGGTCGCCGGCGCGGGATCGCTGTTCCTGGTCGCACCGCTCGGCTGGGGTGGCGCCTACCTGGTCATGGCCGCGCTGATGGGCCTGGGCATGGCCGCCACACTGGCCGCGCGCGAGGCACCCGCCCAGCGCCAGCCGCCGATGGGTTTTGCAGCCCGCATGCGGGTCTCCGTCGTCGAGCCCTTCGCGGATTTCACCCGCCGCCCGCTCTGGCTCGCCATCCTGCTGTTCATCGCCCTGTTCAAGCTGGGCGAGGCGCTGGCGGGGATCATGACCACGCCCTTCTACCGCTCGCTCGGCTTCACGCGGGAGGATGTGGCCACCGTCGCGACCGTGTTCGGCCTGGCGATGACGCTGGCGGGTGCGCTGGCGGGAGGCTGGCTGGTCAGCCGCATCGGCACCGCGCGCGCGCTGGTGCTGACGGGGGTGGGGCAGATGCTGTCCAACCTGATGTATGTGGCCCTCGCCCATGCCGGGCATTCCATGCCGATGCTCTACGCACAGGTGGGCGTCGAGAATTTCACCGATGGCCTCGCCGATGCCGCCTTCCTCACCTACCTCAGCACGCTGATCAACATCCGCTTCACGGCGACGCAATACGCGCTGCTGTCCTCGCTCGCGGCGCTGCCGCTGCGCACGCTGGGGGCCTCTGGCGGGTGGCTTGCGCAGTGGTTGGGCTGGCCGGATTTCTTCCTGCTCACCACTGTTGCGGCGCTGCCCGCGATGGCGATCATGCTGTTTTTATTGAGACGCGTGCCACCACCCCTGCCCTCGAGAACCGACCCATGATCCATGCCGGGACTAAATCTCATCATGTCCTCGGTGTCCCGGCGCTGGTGACGCTATTTCACTACGCATCACGATAGTGACCTGATCCAAGCCATCAAAATTTTTCAGAATGTAATTAGACTGCGGCCCTTAGATTTAGTTCGGTGTGAAGGCAACTGGACCTTTCGGCCTAAAACGGTCGCTAGCGGATTCGGACGAAGCCCTGCGCCGTAAAGGCCGCCACGCAATCGGCATCAGCATTCTGCTGAATAGAGTAGCCGATCAGGCCGCCCGCCAAGGAGCTCGTCGTGTCACCGCCGCAAGTTTGGACCTGTCCTGTAGTGGGATTGCGAAGCATTGTCCGGGGCGTCGTACAGCCAGAGAGCACGGTCAGACTGACGAACAATACGGGGAGGAGCCTGATGATCATCGCCCTCAACCCCCGATCAGCGCCTTGAGATCCCCCTGCGGCCGCGCGCCGAAATGGCTGATGACCTCCGATGCGCAGACCGACCCCCAGCGCCCGCATTCGCCCACCGGCTTGCCGCGGGTGAGTGCGGCAAGGAAACCCGCCGCATAGGCATCCCCCGCACCCGTCGAATCGACCACCTTGGTCGGCACCGCCGGCACGGTGACGCGCACCGCGCCCTCGATCACGACGGAGCCCTTCTCGCTGCGCGTGAGTGCTGCGAAAGCCGTGTCCTTGGCGGCGAGTGCGGCCGCCTCCTCGAAGCTCGCCACCTCGTACAGCGCCATGACCTCGGCCTCGTTCGCGAACAGGATGTCCGCCTCCTCGCGCACGAACTCGCGGAATGCGGCGCGGTGGCGGCCAACGCAGAAGGGGTCCGACAAGCTGATCGCCACACGCCGCCCGGCCGCGCGCGCCATGCGCGCCGCACGGCGAAACGCGGCCTGCGCCGCGGGCGGGTCGAACAGGTAGCCCTCGAGATAGACCACCTTCGCGGCCGCGATCGCATCCTGGTCGAGGTCATGCTCACCGAAGGACACGCAGGCGCCGAGATAGGTGTTCATCGTCCGCTGGCCATCGGGCGAAACCAGGATCATGCACCGCGCGGTGGGCGCACCGCCGACCAGCGGCGGTGTCGGGAAATGCACGCCCACGGCGGTGATGTCATGGCGGAAGGTCGCCCCCAGCGCGTCATCGGCGACCTTGCCGAGGAAGCCCACCTTGGCCCCAAGCCCCGCCGCCACCGCGCAGCTATTGGCAACCGAACCGCCGCTGCTTTCCACCCCCGGGCCCATCGCCGCATAGATGCGGTCCGCCGCTTCCGCATCGACCAGCGCCATTCCCCCCTTCGCCATGCCCTGGGCGGCGAGGAATTGATCCTCCGTGCGCGCCTGGACGTCGAGGATGGCATTGCCGATCCCGAGGATATCGAGCGAAAGCGTGGTGGCCATGGCGCCGGACCCCTGAGACGTGAATCATCCGAGGCCATCGCGCCCCGGCGGCCCAGGGGATAGGGCCGCAACATCGGAAGAGCAACCATGCCGCGCGCCCTGCTTCTCGCCTTCGCCCAGCTCGATGACCCCGCCTGCCGCGCGCCGATCCTGTGGGGCATGCTCGGCGCAGCCCTCGCACTTCTGGGCCTGGCCTGGCTGGCGGCGGCTGGGCTCGGCTGGGCGCTCGCCGACTGGCCGGGCTGGCTCGCCACGGTCGTGCAGCTGGCGGGCGGCGCGGCGACGCTGCTGCTCGCCTGGTGGCTGTATTTGCCAGTGTCGATCCTCATCGCGAGCGGCTTTGCCGAAACCGTGGTGGCGGCGGTCGAGCGGCGGCACTACCCCGATGCGGCGCCCGCGACTGGCGCCTCACTGGCCGGGCAGGCCTGGTGGGGCGTCGGATTCGCGCTGCGTATGCTGGCCTTGCAGGTTTTGCTGCTGCCCTTGACGCTGTTGATCCCGATCGTGGGCGCCGTTCTCGCCTTCGTGATCAGCGCCTATGCGCTCGGCGTGGGCTTCTTCGAGGCCACGGCGCAGACCCGCCTGAGCATTGCCGAAGCGCGCGCCGCTCGCAGCGCACGGCGCTGGCAGGTGTGGCTCCTCGGGTGCGCGCTTGCGGGCATGGCGGCCGTTCCGATCCTGAATTTGTTGCTTCCCGTGATCGGCGTGGCTGCGGCCGTGCACCTGCTGCATCGCCTGTGAGGCGCGTAAAATCGTGCCGTGAGCGGTTGTCCCCGCCGCACGCCGCGTGGTAGCCCGGACAAGCCAAGGAGAGACTCCTGCTGCCAGGGGTGCAGGGCCTCTGATCTGCCGCTTCAGGGTGCGCGACGCAGCGCGCTCCATCGCCATCCGATAGCAATTTGGGGGACGACCATGTCCATCTTTCGCAGCCGCCGCGACGACACTCCGGGTGCCGCCGCCAACGAGCCCATCCCCGCGCCGTCGCCCTCCTCGGTTCCGGCTGCTCGGGACCAGGATCTGGCGATGCCGCCGTTCCGCGCGGGCGCGCCAGCCGGGTCGCTGCGCCCGACCGCGCCGGTGATGCCCTCGGTGCCGCCGGCGCGCGGCGCCGTTCCCGGCGCCCCCGTGGCCACCGCCCCGCGCGGCCCGGCCGGTGCGGAAGCCGGCGAGCGCCGCACGTTGATCGTGGGCAAGGGCATCAGCCTGCAGGGCACTGTTGCCGATGCCGAGCGCCTGGTGGTCGAGGGCACGGTCGAGAGCCAGATGATCCAGGCGCAGCAGCTCTATGTCAGCCATTCGGGCGTGTTCAAGGGCGAGGTCCAGGTCGACGAAGCCGAGATCGCCGGCGTGTTCGACGGCACCATCACCGCCAATGTCAGCCTGACCATCCGCGCCACCGGCAAGGTGCTGGGCGTCGCCCGGACCAAGAAGCTGTCGGTCGAGGAGGGTGGCCAGCTCTCCGGCCGCATGGAAATGCTCACCGACGGGCCGCAGCCGCGCCCAAGCTTCCCTGCCGCCGCACCCGCCATGGCCGGCCGCAGCGACGGTGGCGAGAGCTGAACCAGCGGCCACTGGCGCCTGCCGGCCCGGCACGTCGCCGGGTCCGGCGGGTGTAATGCTGCCTTGGTGGCGCCTGCTACCGATACTGGCACTCGCCGCCTGCCAGCCCGGCGGCGAGACTGCGGGAGAGGCGATGCAGGCTGCGCTCGACAGCAACCGCGCAAGCCTTGGCGCGCTGCGGCCTACCTCGCGGGCGCCTGGGCCAGGCAGTGCCCTGCCCGCTCCGGCAAGCGCCACCATGCCCGTCGCCGCTTCGCCCGAGCGCCCCGCGGGCCCCCGGCCGGAGACCGCCGGCGCGCTGATCGGCGCCGATCCCGCAGCCGTCCTGCGTGCGCTCGGCCAGCCGCGCCTGCGCCGCACCGAGGGTACCAGCGAGATTTGGCTCTATGCCGGGCCGGATTGCCATCTCGACCTCGTGCTCTACGCCGAGGGTGACGGCGAGCCGCGCGTTGCCCATGCGCAGGCGCGCGCCGATGGCACCGTGCCGCGCACCGAGACGGAGTGCCTCACCGGCATCGCCCGACGTGCCGGCTGAACCGCGCGGCGCATGAACGCCTGGCTGGATGCCTTCGTGCCCTGCTTCGGGCTGCTGCTGCTGGGCGCGGTGCTCAAGCGCCACCTGCTGCCCGATGACCGCGTCTGGGCGGGCATGGAAAAGCTGGTGTTCTGGGTGCTGCTGCCCGGGCTGATCGTGGCGGCCCTGGCCGAGGTGGACCTCGCGCGGCTGCCGCTCGGGCAGATGACGGCGACCATCTGGGTGGCACTGCTCATCGGCACCGCGATCAGCGTCGCGCTGGCGCGCGCACTTGGGCAGGGGCCGGCTGCGCTCACCTCGGTGGTGCAGGGCGGCATCCGCTTCAACAACCTCATCGGATTCGCGATCGGGGGCGCGCTGTTCGGCGCGGAGGGCCTCGCACTCGCCGCCGTCGCCACCGGCATCATCGTGCCCTGC
>JBKJNV010000128.1:0-6905 GCA_046593435.1 Roseomonas sp. | reverse complement strand
CGCGCGCGAAGGAGCTGGAGACGCTGCGCACGCGGCTGGTCGAGGATGAGCTGGTCTACATCCTGTTCCCCGAAGGCACGCGCTCGCGCGATGGCCGCATGGCCGCCTTCCAGCCGGGGCTGGGCGCCTTCGTCGCGGGCAGCGCGGTGCCGGTGGTGCCGTGCCATCTTGAAGGGGCGTTTGCCGCCTGGCCGGCCACCCGGCGCCTGCCACGCCCGGGCAAGCTGCGCCTGGGCATCGGCGTGCCGCTGAGCTTCGCGGAGACCACGCAGGACCGCGCCGGATGGACCGAAGTCGCCGCACGCTGCGAAGCCGCGGTGCGCGCGTTGGGGGGCGATGCGGCATGAGCCTGTATGGTTTGAAGCCCCGCTTCCAGGGTCTGCTGCGCCCCATGGTCGGGCGCATGGCAGCCGCGGGCATCACCGCCAACCAGGTGACGCTGGCGGCGATGGTCGGGTCGCTGCTGCTGGGCTGGTGGCTGGCGACGCGCAATGGCCCCTCGGCGCTGTTCCTGCTGCTGCCGGTGTGGTTGTTCCTGCGCATGGCGCTCAACGCCGTGGACGGCATGCTGGCGCGCGAGCATGGCCAGAAATCCGATCTCGGCGGCTACCTGAACGAGCTTGCCGACGTCGTGTCTGACGCCGCGCTGTATGCGCCCTTCGCGCTGGTCGCGCCCTTCACGCCCGGGTGGGTCGGGGCGGTGATCGTTCTCTCGATCATCTCCGAATACGCCGGCGTGCTGGGCCCCTCGCGGCGCTACGATGGCCCGCTGGGGAAAAGCGACCGTGCCTTCGTCTTTGGCGCGCTCGGCCTTTGGGTCGGGCTTGCGGGCGTGCTGCCGGACGTCGCGTTCTGGATCATGCCGCTGCTCGTGCTGCTGCTGATCGTCACCACCGTGAACCGCATCGCCTCGGGGCTCGGCGAACGCGCCCTGGCCACGGTCGCGGCCATGCCACCGACCGAAGGACACCCGATGCGCGCCGTCGAGGACCACAGTTTTGTCACCCATGACGGCGTCGTGCTCACCTACCGGCACTGGCCGGCGACCTCGCCCACACCGCGCGGCGCGATCGTGCTGTTCCATCGTGGCCATGAGCATGGCGGCCGCATGGCGCACCTGCCGGCCGAGCTGAACCTGCCCGATTTTGCTTTCTTCGCCTGGGATGCGCGCGGCCATGGCCGGTCCCCAGGGCAGCGCGGCTACAGCCCCAGCCTCGCGGATTCCGTGCGCGACGTGCAGACCTTCGTGGACCACATCGCGGCCACCCACGGCATCGCGGTGGAGGACATGGCCGTGATCGCGCAGAGCGTGGGTGCGGTGCTGGTCGCGACCTGGGCGCATGACTACGCGCCGCGCATCCGCGCGATGATCCTCGCCTCGCCGGCGTTCCAGGTGAAGCTGTATGTGCCCTTCGCGCGGCCGGGGCTCAAGCTGATGCACAAGCTGCGCGGGCTGTTCTTCGTCAACTCCTATGTCAAGCCGCAATACCTGACGCATGATCCCGAGCGCATCGCGTCCTACCGCGCCGATCCGCTGATCAGCCGCCCGATCGCGGTGAATATCCTGCTCGACCTCTATGCCGCGGCAGACCGTGTCGTGGCCGATGCGCGCGCCATCACCATCCCCACGCAGATGCTCATTTCGGGCGCAGACTGGGTTGTGCATCACGCGCCGCAGCACCGCTTCTTCGAACGCCTGGGCACGCCGATCAAGGAACGCCACGTCCTGCCCGGCTTCTTCCACGACACGCTGGGTGAGCGCGACCGCGCCCTCGCGCTGACCCCAGCGCGACGCTTCATTCTCGAACGTTTTGCCGAACCCCTGAACCGCCCTTCGCTGATCGCGGCCGACCGGATGGGCTTCACCCGCGACGAGGCGGATGCGCTCGCCTCGCCGCTCCCCGCGCTATCGCCGCGGGGGCTGTACTGGTCCGTCACGCGGGCCGGGCTGCGGCTCGGTGGCGCGCTGTCGGAAGGCATCGCGCTGGGCCACAAGACGGGCTTCGATTCCGGCTCCACGCTCGACTACGTCTACCGCAACACCGCGCTCGGCGCCGGACCGCTTGGGCGGATGATGGACCGCAATTACCTCGACTCGCCGGGCTGGACCGGCATCCGCCAGCGCAAGCTCAACGTCGAGGAGCTGGTCCGCGCGGCCATGGCGCAGCTGGCGGAACAGGGCCTGCCCATCCGCGTCATGGACATCGCCGCGGGTCATGGCCGCTACGTGCTGGAGGCCTTTGCCGGCGCCGCACACCGCCCGGAATCGATCCTGCTGCGCGACTACTCCGACATCAACGTCGCTGCCGGCACCCGCATGATCGCGGAGAAGAACCTTGGCGACATCGCCCGCTTCATCCAGGCGGACGCCTTCGACCGAGACAGCATCGCCGCCACCACGCCCGCCCCCACGCTCGGCATCGTCTCCGGCCTGTATGAACTGTTCCCCGACAATGGCATGATCCGTCGCTCGCTCGCGGGGCTTGCCGCCGCCATCCCACCGGGCGGGGCGCTGGTCTATACCGGCCAACCCTGGCACCCGCAGCTGGAACTCATCGCCCGCGCGCTCACCAGCCACCGCCAGGGCGAGGCCTGGGTCATGCGCCGGCGCGTGCAGGCCGAGATGGATGAACTCGTCGCCGAAGCGGGCTTCCGCAAGATCGAACAGCGCATCGACGGGCAGGGCATCTTCACCGTCAGTCGCGCCGAGCGGCTGTGAACGAGCAGCGGCGACCCTGGGGCAGCGCCGCGCTGTGGCTTGCGGGCCTGGGCCCCTTCTTCTTTGCCAGCTACGGCCTTGCCACCTATCTGGCGACCCAGCGCGCCGATGTGCCGGCCATCGTCTTCGCCTGGGAGAGTACCATTCCGCTCATCCCCTGGAGCATCGTCCCGTACTGGTCCATCGACATCCTCTACGGCATTTCGCTGTTTCTCTGCGCGACCCGGGCGGAACTCGACACCCATGCGAAGCGCCTGCTCGCCGCGCAGGTGTTGGCCGTCACCTGCTTCATCGCCGCACCGCTGCGCTTCACCTTCATCCGCCCGGCAATGGATGGCATCCCTGGCCAGCTCTTCGCCCTGCTCGGCGAGTTCGACAAGCCGTTCAACCAGGCGCCCTCGCTGCACATCGCCCTGCTCGTCATTCTGTGGGTGCGCTTCGCCGCGCATACTGCCCCGCGCTGGGCCTGGGTGCTGCATGGCTGGTTCGCGCTGATCGGGATCTCGGTGCTCACCACCTGGCAGCACCATTTCATCGATGTCCCGACCGGCGCCTGGCTGGGCTTGCTCACGCTGTGGCTCTTCCCTGATGCGGGGCGCGGCCCCTTTGCCGAAGCGCGGCTGACGCGGGACCCGCGCCGCCGCCGCATGGCGCGGCACTACGGTGCGGCCGGCCTGCTGCTGACGGTGCTCGCGCTCTGGCAGGGCGGCTTTGCCCTGTGGCTGCTCTGGCCCGCCGGCTCCCTGCTGCTCGTGGCGTTGGCCTACCTCGCTTTGGGACCCAATGTCTTCCAGAAGGACGCGACGGGCCGGCTGTCCCTCGCCGCGCGCTGGCTGCTCGGGCCCTATCTGTGGGGCGCGCGGCTGAACACGCATTTCTGGAAGGGCGATGGCCGCGCCGTCACCCCGCTGACCGAAGACGTCGCGCTCGGCCGCTTCCCTTCGCGCGCGGCTGGCGCCGGTTTCGCCACCGTCATCGACCTGAGCGCGGAGCTTCCCGGCATTCCCGGGCGCGATGCCTATGCCTCGATCCCCATGCTGGACCTCGCGACGCCAGAGCCCGAGCAGCTGCGTGCGGCCGCCATCGCCATCGAAGCTGCGCGTTGCCGGGGGCCGGTGCTGGTGAACTGCGCGCTGGGCTATTCGCGCTCCGCCGCGGCGGTCGCCACCTGGCTGATCGTGAGCGGGAAAGCCGAGGGCGCCGATGCGGCGGTCGCCGCCATTCGCATTGTTCGGCCACACATTGTGCTCGACACCGACGCCACGGCGGCGATCGCCGCGGCCGCGCTGTGACGCAGGCCGAACGCGACCTTGCCGCCGCCGGCGCGCTGCTGCTGGAACAGGGCAAGCGCATCGACCGGATTTCGCGGGCGGTCACGCTCATTGCCGTGGCCGGCATGCTGCTGGTGGCGTCACTGCCTGCCCTGTCTGCGCGCGGGGCTGCGGCACCGCTGGCGCTGGTCGTGCTGTTGGGTCTTGGTCAGGCCTTCTACGCGTTGCGCGTGGATTTCGACGCCCGCCTTTTCGCAGCCCTCGGCAGCGGCAGCCCCCCGGAGACATTGGGGCGGCTGGATGTCGCCTTGATCGGCCTTGGGCTTTTGCCTCAGGCCAAGGCGGGCCGCGCGCTTGAGCCGCGCCTTGCCGGTGCGATGCGGCTGATGCGGTGGCAGGCGGCACTCTTGGCCGGCCAACTCCTGGTGTGCTTCGTCGCCGCACTGATCTGATACAGGCACGCCCGCTGTGCGGGCCGGGAGCGCCCCGTGCGCTACGCGCCGCCGCCCTGGCTTGACCCTGATCAATGCGCGGTCGCGACCGATGGTGCTGCATGCCTCTCCTGAGGGGCCGCGGCCCCCGCATGCAGGGGATGGCAACCATGACGCGCAATGTCGGCAATACGGACAAGTGGCTGCGGATCGCGGCGGGCGTCGTGGTGCTGGCGCTGGGACTCTTCGGCCCGCTCGGCTGGTGGGGCCTGGTGGGCTTGGTGCCCCTGGCCACCGGGCTGGTCGGCAATTGCCCGGTCTACAGCCTCGTCGGCCTCAACACATGCCCGTTGGGGCAAGGCAAGGCCTGAAGGCGCGCGCGCTGCCGGCGGGCGCCAGTGCGGACGATGGCAGGCGGTATCCCCCCCCGCTGCCTGGCCCCCGTCGCCTGGCCCCCGTCGCCTGGCCCAGCCGGCGCGGCGACAGGCGGGGCATCCGCCTTGGTCGGACGCGGGCATGGCCCGCGCGGTCGCCGCGCCGCAGCCTCACCGGTTCCGCCGCACCGCATTGATGACCGCGCGGTGATCGCGCTCGAGCCGCACAAAATTCCCGCAGCTCTGGTGCTGCATGGCCGCCATTGAGTGAGACGTCCCGATGCGCTTCCGCCCTGCGTTTCTGCTCCTCGCGGTACTATTGCTGGCAGCCGGCGCCTTTGTCCTGCTGCGCCAGCAGCCCATCGAGGTGGCGGTCGCGCGCATCGAGGCCGATGTGCCGGTCACCGTGTTCGGCCTCGGCACCATCGAGGCGCAGACCCTCTCCCGCATCGGCTTCGAGGTCGCGGGCACCCTGGTCGAGGTGGCCGTCGATCATGGCGACACGGTGCGCGCCGGCGCTGTCCTCGCCAGGCTGAACCCGGCCAGCCAGGCCGCGCGCGTCGCCCGGGCGGAGGCGGGGCTGCAATCGGCTGAAGCCGTCGCCGCGCGCGCCGAGGCGCAACGGGAACGGACCGAGGCCCAGCTCGCCCAGCGCCAGGCCACGGCCCGCCGGCGGCGCGAATTGGCGCAGCGCGGCGTCGGCAGCCAGGAGGCGGCGGAGCTCGCCGAAACCGAGGCCGCGACCGCTGCCGCCGACCTCGCGGTGAACCGCGCCGATGCCGCGGTGGCGCTGGCCGCCATCGCCGATGCGCGCGCCAGCCTGCTCGCCGAACGCACCACGCTCGACAAGCATGGCCTGATCGCTCCGTTCGACGCCCTGGTGATCAACCGGCTGCGCGAGCCTGGCGCGGCGCTGAGCCCCGGCGAGGCCGTCTTTACCCTCGTCGCCCCCGGCAGCCTCTGGGCGCTGGCCTATGTCGATGAGGGCCGGGCCGGCGACCTTGCCCTCGGCCAGCCGGCGATGGTGACGCTTCGCAGCCGCCCCGGCAGTCCGGTCGAAGCCGAGATCGTGCGGATTGGGCTGGAAGCCGACCGCGTCACCGAGGAACGCCGCGTCTATCTGCGCTGCCGCGCCTGCCCGACGCGCCCGGTGATCGGCGAGCAGGTCGAGGCGCGGATCGAGACGGCGCGCCTGCCCCGCGCTCGGCTTGTCCCGGAGAGCGCCGTGCATGGCTTCGATGGCGCCAGCGGCACGGTCTGGACGGTGGAGGACGGGCGGCTGGCGCAGCGCCGCCTGCGCTTCGCCGCGCGGCTGGTCGATGCGCGCCTGGCCCTGACCGAAGGCCTGCCGGATGGCGCGGAGGTGGTGGTGCGGCTGCAAGCTGGCTTCGTGGTAGGCCGCGCCGCGCGCGCCGTCCCGGCGCCATGAACCTCGCGCTGGCGGATATCCGCCACAACCTCGGGCGCTTCCTGCTGACCTGCGCGGGCGTCGGCCTGCTGATGGGCGTCGCGCTCTCCATGGTCGGCATCTACCAGGGGCTGGTGCGCGAGGCGCTGGCGCTGACCCGCAGCCTGGGCGCGGAGCTTTGGGTGGTGGAGGCGGGCACGCGCGGCCCCTTCGCCGAGGCGTCGCGCATTCCCGGCGATGTGCGGGAGATCGTGGCCCGAATCCCCGGCGTGGCTGAGGCGGGCAGCCTGACCTTCCGCACCGTCGAGGCGGCCGGCCCGCAAGGGCGCATCCGGCTGCAGGTGGTGGGCTATGAGCCCGGGCGGCCGGGCGGGCCGGCCAGCCTGGTGGCAGGGCGCGGCCTCGGCGGCGCGCGATTCGAGCTGGTGGCCGACCGGCGCACCGGCCTGGCGTTGGGTGCCACCCTGCTGTTCGGCCAGGACCGCTACCGGGTGGTCGGGCTGACCAGCGGCCTGGTCGCCACCGGCGGCGACCCGCTGGTCTTCGCCACGCTGCGCGACAGCCAGGCGATGCAGTTCCGCCTCACGCCCGCCGCCGCGCGGCGCGCAACCGCGGCCGGGGCGCCGCCGGGCGGGACGGATACGGTGAACGCGGTGGTCGCGCGCCTGCATCCCGGCGCCGATGCGGATGCCGTGGCCGATG
>JBKJNV010000092.1:0-4171 GCA_046593435.1 Roseomonas sp. | reverse complement strand
AGGTGATCCACGCCGGCATCTACTACGCGGCCGGCAGCCTGATGGCGCGCTTCTGCGTCGCGGGGAAGCACGCGCTCTATGCCTATCTGCGCGAACGCGGCCTGCCGCACGCGAATTGCGGCAAGCTGATCGTCGCGACCTCGCCGGAGGAAGCCGAAAAGCTCGCCTCCATCCAGGCACGCGCGGCGGCCAATGGCGTCGATGACCTGCACCGCATCGGCGGCAACGAAGCCCGCGTGCTGGAGGCGGAGCTGGATTGCGTGGCCGCGCTGGTCTCTCCCTCCACGGGGATCATCGACAGCCACAGCTACATGGTCTCGTTGCAGGGCGATGCGGAGAATGCCGGGGCGATCTTCGTTTTCCATGCCCCTGCGCTGGGTGGCCGCGTGGTCGCGGATGGCGTCGAGATCGATGTGGGTGGTGCGGAGCCGATGACGCTGCATGCGCGCCTCGTGGTCAACAGCGCGGGGCTGCACGCACCGGCCTTCGCCGCGAAGCTCGCGGGCCTGGCACCCGAGCATGTGCCGACCGCCTATTACGCGAAGGGCAATTACTTCTCGCTGATCGGGCGTTCGCCCTTCTCGCGGCTGATCTACCCGGTGCCGGTGCCCGGCGGGCTGGGCACGCATTTGACCATCGACCTCGGCGGGCAGGCGCGGTTCGGCCCCGATGTGGAGTGGGTGGAGGGGCTGAACTACGACGTGGACCCGAAGCGCGGGGAGGGATTTTACGCCGCCATCCGCCGCTGGTGGCCGGGACTGCCGGATGGCGCGCTGGCGCCGGGCTACTCAGGCATTCGGCCGAAGATCGTCCCGCCCGCCGTCGCCACGCAGGATTTTTGCGTGCAGGGAAGGGGGGTGCACGGGGTGGCGGGGCTGATCAACCTGTTCGGCATCGAGAGCCCGGGGCTGACTGCCTCGCTCGCGATCGGGGACTACGTCGCAGAGATGGCGCGCGCGGCCTGAAGCGGGGCGTGGGGGCCGAGCGCCTTGAAATACAGCGTGGTCGGCGCAAGCCGCCCATCCGGGGTGAAGGCGTGGTCCGGCACGTCGCCCAACGGCACCCAGCCGCAGCTGCGATAGAGCAGATCGCCCGCGCTGCCGGTCTCGGTGTCCAGCATCAGCAGGGTGCGGCCCGCCACGCGCGCGGCATCCTCCGCGGCGGTGAGCAGGCGGCGGCCAATGCCCTGCCGTCGCGCGGTGGAATGGACCAGCATCTTGCCGATCTCGGCGCGGTGCGGTGCGTTGGGCTGGTGCGCGAACATCAGCAGCACGGTGCCCATGAGGCGTGCGCCATCCTCGGCCACGAACAGCAGCGTCTCACCGGCAGCGATGGCGGGGATCTGGCGGCGCCAGAAGCCCTCCGTCGCGGTTGCACTCACGCCCGCAAGGAAATTCACCGAGGCACCATGAGCCACCGCATCACCCAGGATGCCGCCGAGTGCTGCGACGCGCGCCTCTGCCTCGGCGGCGTCGAGGCGGCGGATGGTTGGTTCGATCACGGTGATGCTCCTGTCGTTCACGGCGGGCAGCCCCCTCGCCAGCCCGCATGGTCTGTCCTAGGTTCGGGGCATGCAAAACACTGACCGCATCTGGGACCTCGTTGACCAGCGCCGCACTGGGTACGAGGACCTGTCCGACCGCATCTGGGGCATGCCGGAGCTGTGCTACAACGAGCATCGCTCAGTGGCCGAGCACAAGGCCATGCTGGCGGCCGAGGGCTTCGCCATCACCGAGAACCTGGCCGGCATCCCGACCGCCATCATGGGCGAAGCGGGCGAGGGTGGCCCGGTCATCGCAATCCTGGGTGAGTATGACGCGCTGCCCGGCCTGTCCCAGGAAGCCGGTGTGGCCGAGCCGCGGCCGATCCCCGGCGATGGCTTTGGCCATGGATGCGGGCACAACCTGCTCGGCTCCGCATCATTGCTCGCCGCGGCGGCGGTCAAGGACTGGCTCGCCGAGAACGGCATCGCGGGCCGGGTGCGCTACTATGGCTGCCCGGCTGAGGAAGGTGGGGCAGCCAAGGCCTTCATGGTTCGGGCCGGCTTGTTCGACGATGTGGATGTGGCGATCACCTGGCACCCTTCGGCGTTCGCCGCCGTGCAGGATGCGATCAGCCTCGCGAACACGCGCATCGACTTCACCTTCAAGGGACGGGCTTCGCACGCAGCCGCCGCGCCGCAGCTCGGCCGCTCCGCGCTCGATGCGGTGGAGCTGATGAGTGTCGGTGTGAACTACATGCGCGAGCACATGCCGTCTGACGCGCGCATTCACTACGCCTATCTCGATGCCGGCGGCATCGCGCCCAACGTGGTGCAGGCGCAGGCCAAGGTGCGGTATTTGATCCGCGCGCGCGAGTTGCCCGACCTCAACGACCTGATCGCGCGGGTGAAGAAGATCGCGGAGGGTGCGGCGCTGATGACCGAGTGCAGCGTCTCGCACCAGGTGCTGTCGGGGGTGGCGAATCTGCTGCCGAACACGCCGATGGAGCAGGCGATGCAGGCCGCACTCGACCGGCTTGGCCCGCCGCCCTTCGACGAGGCGGACCAGGCAAAGGCGCGCGAGTTTCAGGCGACGATGACGCCGGCCGACCTGTCGGCCGCCTGGCGCAAGGTAGGCCTGAAGCCGAAGCCGGGCCTTGGCCTCACCGATGAGATCGTCCCGCTCGACAATGGCGGGGTGCCGATGGTGGGCAGTACCGATGTGGGTGATGTGTCCTGGGTGGTCCCCACCGTGCAGGCGCGGGGTGCGACCTACGCGATCGGGACGCCTGGCCATAGTTGGCAGTTGACCGCGCAGGGCATGTTGCCGGCGGCGCATAAGGGCATGGTGCATGTTGCCAAGGTGATGGCCGCGACCGCGGTGGATCTGGTGCAGGCCCCTGATGTGATCGCGAAGGCCAAGGCGGACCTCGCCGCCCGCACCGCGATCACCCCCTATGTCAGCACCATCCCCGCGGGCACCGAACCACCTTTTGGCATGTCGGTCGTGATCTGACCGCCCGGCACAGTCGCCAAAAACAAAAGAAGAGGGTCTGGGAGAATTCCTTCTCCCGGCCTTTTTTTTTCTACCGCGCCTGCAACCGCGCATCCGCAATCCGCGCCGGATCATTTGTGCTGGTCAGCACGGTCCGAAAGCTCGCTTCCTCGCGCCGGTTCGGGCTGAAGGCGAACAGGCGCGCGACGCGGTCGGGCGTGGTCACCAGCCAGGTCTTGGTGAGCCCGCCGGCCGATTCCGCCTGGTTGACCAGGGAGGTGGTGGCCCCCGCTTCGCGAACCCGCGCAAGGCCCGCGAGGAATTCCGGGTCGATGTCGCGCGGTGCCACGGTGGGCACCCAGATTTCGCAGGCGCGCGGCGTATCGCCCAGCATCAGGGCCGCGTTGCGCGCCGCACCCACGGCGAAGACGGAGCCGGCGCGGTCGCCGAGCACTTCACGCACCACCTCCTCGGAGGGGCGTTGCAGGCCCAGGCGCGCCGCTTCGGCGCGCGCCGCGGCGGGGTCGGGCTCGGCGCAGAGCGCGAAGAACAGTGCCGCGGCCTGCTGCGGCGGCGTCCCGGCGGGGGTTGCCGGTGTGGGTGCGGGCGGCGGGCCGCCGCCGCAGCCGGCGAGTGCCAGCATGAACAAACCCGCCAAGATCCCACCGCGCATGGTCCTGCCCCCAAAGATAAAGCCGCCGGGCTGGCTGCCCGGCGGCTCAGACTACACCCGAAACGGTCGGGTGTTCATACCCTTACCCACCGCCCTCTACGGCCCGGCTTCGCGGGCCGCGAGCCCGAATGGGCGAACGCCGGAAGTCCGGCGGAAGGCAAGCCGCCGGAGGCGGCGCCCGCCGCTTGAGGGCAACGTGTCGGGGCGCGCTGCTACGCGCCCCGCCAGGCCGAATGGCCGAACGCCGCTTGTGCGGCGAGCCAAGCGCGCGTCGTGTCGGAGGCACGCCTCTGGCGTGAAGCGCGCGCCCGCCGCCTGAGGGCATCAAACGCTATAATACATCTCGAACTCGACCGGGTGCGGGGTGTGTTCGAAGCGATACACCTCGGACCACTTCAGCTCGACGTAGCTCTCGATCTGCTCCTTGCTGAACACGCCGCCCTGCAGCAGGAAGTCGTGGTCGGCCATGAGCGCGCCGAGCGCCTCGCGCAGCGAACCGCACACCGTCGGGATGCCCTTCAGC
>JBKJNV010000053.1:0-3496 GCA_046593435.1 Roseomonas sp. | reverse complement strand
GAAGATCCTGGTAGAGAAGCGCCACGTCAGGAGCGCGGGCGTAGCTCAGGGGTAGAGCACGACCTTGCCAAGGTCGGGGTCGAGGGTTCGAATCCCTTCGCCCGCTCCAGTCGGTTTTCCAACTTGCCTGATCTGGCGTCCGCGCCCCCAAGCTCAAATGCGGCCACCGGGATTTGTAGAAATCCACATACCGTCCGAGCGGCGCGCGTGCATCATTCACGCTGTCATAAGCCCGCAGATACACCTCCTCGTATTTCATCGAACGCCACAGACGCTCGACGAACACGCTTACCCGCCACGCGCCGCGGCCATCCATGCTGATCGCGATCTTCTGGTCTTGCAGCAGCCCCGGGTAACCTCCACGGCTGCTCCGGCGTATAGGTCCCGCATTTCTGCGACACGCCCCGCCACGAAAGCACGCCGACCATTCTTCGAGGGGTTCAACCCGGATGTCCCATGCCAGAGCGTCAGCATGCCAAGCGGGCGCATTCCCGATGACCTTGGGCGACATGGGCCAGGCGGCCGCAATGACTGAGCGGGACGCGCGCGACCTGCGCTGGTCGCATATGATGGCGGGCGCGCAGGCCGGCGACGCCTGCGCCTATGAAGCACTGCTACGCGAATGCCTGCCGCTTCTGCGGGCGGTCTGTCGCGCGCGCCTGCGCGACGCGACCGAGGCGGAGGACGCCGTGCAGGACACGCTGCTCACGATCCACCGGGCGCGGGACAGCTACAATGCCGCGCGTCCCTTTCGTCCCTGGCTGGTCGCGATTGCCGAGCGGCGCGCGCTGGACCGGGTCCGCTCCCGCGGGCGCAGGGTCCGCCGCGAGATGCCGGTGGATTCGGCAGGGGAGATCGCATCGGGCGAACCCGGTGCGGAGGCTGGGCTCGATGCCCGGCGGGCCGCGGCGAACCTGCGCCAAGCGATCGGGGACCTGCCGCCGGCGCAGCGTGCGGCGCTCGGGCTGACGAAGATCCAGGAACTGACATTGGTCGAAGCCAGCCGGCGTTCAGGCATGAGCGTGGGCGCGCTCAAGGTGGCCACCCATCGCGCGCTGCGTGCGTTGCGACGCCGCTTCGGCAAGGAAGATTGACGCGACCATGCACAGCGAAGACTTGATCCAGCGCCTTGCCAGCAATCTGCGCGCGGTCCGGCCGGCACCGCACCCCGCGCTCGCCACCGCTGTCTGGCTTGCCGTCGTGGCAACCGTCATCGGCGCAGCGATGCTGGTCTCAGGCCCGCGGCATGACCTTGCGGAGCGCCTGAGTGGGGGCTTCGACCTGCCACAGATCGTGACAGCCTCGGTCACCGGGGTTCTGGCCGCTTTCGCAGCCTTCCAGCTCGCTTTGCCTGAGCGGAGCAGGCGCTGGGCATTGCTGCCCCTTCCGGCCGCTGCCGCCTGGCTTGCGACGGTGGGCTGGGGGTGCCTGCAGGACCTGGCGCGTCTTGGGCCGGACGCACTGCAAATCGGCATGAGCGTGGCTTGCCTGGTGTTTATTATGGGCCTCGGCGTGCCGCTCACCATCGCGATGCTTTGGCTGGCACGTCATGCGGCATGGCTGCGCGCAGGCCCCGTGGCGGCGCTGGGTGGACTATCCGCGGCGGCGCTCGCCAGCGTCGGGCTGAGCTTCATCCATTACCTGGATGCGGCCGCGATGGTGCTCGCATGGCATGGCCTTTCGGTGCTGGTCGTCACCTCGATTGCCGCGCTTCTCGGGCCGCGGCTGATGCGCCGCGCCCGCCCGGTGGGCTGACCGACCGCTGCGCTACCAATCGAGCGTGGCGGGGTCGAGCCGCACGCCGCGCCGGGCACGCTCTGCCGGGGGCAGGACGTCGCAGCTTGGCCAAATGCCGCTGCCGAGCGCGGCGGCGTAGCCCTCTGGCAGCCGCGCCGCGCGCATCGCCCCGGCCGCTGCGGCATGGTCGTAGTCGAGCGGCAGGATCTCGACCCGAACTCCACTCGCCTTGGGCGTCAGCACCGCGAACCAGACGCGCGGCGTGCCGTCATCGGCCGGCATGCCGATGGCGCCCGCATTGATCCAGGCGCCTTCGCCCAGGCGCCGGGCAAAGGGGATGCCGCAATGCCCGGCGACCACGCCATCGCAGCCGGTGGCGGCCAGTTCCTCGGCCAGTTCCGCCTCGGGCATGGAGGCGAAGATGAACCGGCTGATGTCTCGGGCGCCGCCGTGCAGAACGGCCAGGCTGCGCCCATCGGGCAGGGCTAGCACCATCCGTCGTGGCAGCGCCGCCATCCAGGCGCGGTGCGCCGCCGTCACCTCGCGATCGGCATGCGCGTACCAGGCGCGGGAGAGCAGGTCGCAGGCCGTGCCCTCGGCAAAGCCGCAGCCGCAATCGAGCGCGCTGGCCGCGAGGTTCTCCTCGCAATTGCCGGCGATCACGGCAATGCCGCTCTCGATGACCAGGTCGCAGCAGGCGGCAGCATGGGCGCCGTAGGCGACGACGTCGCCGGTGCACACCACGCGCCGGGGCGGGATGCCGCGCCGGGCAGCCTCGGCCAGCACGGCGCGTGTCGCGTGCAGGTTCGAATATGGGCCACCGAAGACGAGGATCGGCCCGTCCACGGCCAGGTGCATCAAATGTGTCGCAGGCATCCATCCTCCAGGTGCAGCAGGCGGTCGGCAAAGCGCTGTGCCAGCTCCGGCTGGTGCAGCGAGACAAGAACGGCCAGGCCATCGCGCCGCGCAAGGTCGCGCAGCACCCCAAGCACCTCCTCGGCGGTCGCTGGATCGAGGCTTGCGACAGGCTCGTCCGCCAGCAGGACGCGGGCGCGCTGGTGCAGGGCGCGCGCGATCGCGACGCGCTGGCGCTGGCCGCCAGAGAGCCGGTCCGCACGCCGCGCGCCCAGCCCGGCGAGACCGACGCGGACCAGGCACGCCTCGGCGCCTTGCCTTTCGGCAGCCGGCCAAAGGCGGAGCGCGGCACGCCAAAAGCCGATGCGGCCCAGCGCGCCGACCAGGACGTTGTCCCGTGCCGTCAGGCGGTTGGCCAGCGCGTGCTGCTGGAAGACCAGCGCCGGCTGGCCGCCGGCCAGAATGCTGCCCGTCGCCGCCTGCAATCCGCCGATTGCGCGCAGCAGCGTTGTCTTGCCGGCGCCCGAGATGCCCGACAGAGCCACGACCTCGCCCGCCGCGACATCGAGCGAGATGCCGTCGAGCACCGCGCGGCCGCCCAGCACCACGCCCAGGCCGCGCACCACCAGGCCGGGATCCGTGCGCAGCATCACAGCAGCCGCGCCCGGAGTGCGGCCGAGAGGCGATCAACCACCAGGGTCATGGCGATGATCAGTGCGAGGATCGCGAGCACGCGATTGAAGTCGAGAAGGTCCACGGCGTTCTTCAACTCCTGCCCGATGCCGCCCGCGCCCACGAGGCCGAGCACGGTGGATGCGCGGATGTTGAACTCCCAGACATACAATGTGGCCGAGGCGGTCTGCGGCAAGGTCTCGGGCAGCAGCACCACGGCGGCGGCCTGGGC
>JBKJNV010000633.1:0-5658 GCA_046593435.1 Roseomonas sp. | reverse complement strand
GGGAGAGGGTGGGCATGGGCATACCTCCGAGTTTTTCGCGGCTCTGACGGCCACGTGCTAAGGGTGCCGCGCAGGCACAATGTAATACTATTCCAGGTTGTGTCCGCGCGAACCCCGGTTCGGTCTTGGAAGTCGTCGCAGAACCCCGCCGAGCGCGCATTCTCACCGGTTTTTCCCCACGGGGCGAAGCGGTCATCCGGAAAGCCGATCTGGCGTTCGCGGCTGCCGGGCGCGCGCTTGACGTTGCCAGCGAAGAACCCTCGAGCAGGGCTTCGTAGTGCTCAGCCGGATCCTTGATGATCGTCCTCACGACGCTCGTCACCGCAACCCGCCGTGCCGGCTTGCCCGCGCCGGCCTTGTCGCCACATGAATTGGGCATGCAGCCCATCCTGATCGGCTCGGAGATCTACCGCCGCTCCTCCTTTGGAGGAAAGCATCCGCTGTCGATCCCGCGCGTCTCGACGGCCCTCGACCTCATCCGCGCGCTGGGCTGGGTGGGCTCAGGGCAGTATCGCGACAGTCCGCGCGCGAGTGCGGCGGAACTGACCCGGTTCCACGCGCCCGACTACGTGGCGGCCCTCGAACGCGCCCAGGCGACGCAGAGCGTGGGCGAGGCCGATCGCGCCCGGTTCGACATCGGCGCGCGCGGCAACCCGGTCTATGCGCAGATGTTCGACCGGCCGCGCACGGGTGCGGGTGGCCTGCTGCTGGCCGCCGATCTCACGCGCGATGGCGGCGTCGTGCATGTGCCGGGGGCCGGCACGCATCACGGGCAGCCGGATCGGGCATCGGGCTTCTGCTACCTCAATGACGTGGTGCTCGGCATCCTTGCCTGGCTCGACCAGGGGCTGGAGCGGGTGGTCTACCTCGACCTCGATGCCCATCACGGGGACGGGGTGGAGGCCGCCTTCGCCGCCGACCCGCGCGTGATGACGATATCCGTGCATGAGGCCGGGCGGTGGCCTTTCACGGGCAGCGAATCCCAAGCGGGGGCGCGCAACATCGCAGTGCCGGAAGCCTATTCGGACGCGGAGGCGGATTGGGTGCTGCGCGCCGCGATCCTGCCGCTGATCGGCCATTGGCAACCCCAGGCCATCCTGGTGCAGGCCGGCGCGGATGCGCTTGCCGAGGACCCTCTCGCGCGGCTCGCCTTGTCGAACAATGCCTATTTCAGCACGCTCAAGGCCGTCATGGGTCTTGCCCCGCGACTGATCGTCACCGGCGGCGGCGGCTACAACCCCTGGTCCGTTGGCCGCTGCTGGGCGGGGATGTGGGGGGTGCTCAACGGCCTGGTCGCGCCTGCGCGCCTGCTGCCCGAGGCAGAGGCCGTGCTGCGCGCGCTGACCTGGTCGCGCAGCGCCGGCCGCGCCCCGCCAGACCACTGGTTCACCACGCTCCGCGACCCGCCGCAGCCGCCCGCGCCTGTTCGCCCCGAGGTGGTGGAAGTTTGCGAAGCCGTCATGCGCGACCTTCCGGAAAGCGTGACATGATCAGGCCTATGAAACGTCGATTCCTGCTCTCGCTCGCGGCACTGCCGCTGGCCCTCGCGGCACTGCCGCTGGCCGCGCTGGCGCAGCCGGGCGTGACCGATCCGCAACCGCGCCTGCCCACCGAACGCCTGCTGATCGCCACGCGCGACAATCGCCGGCTGGAATTCAACGTCGAGATGGCGCTCACCGCTGAGCAGCAGATGGTGGGGCTGATGTTCCGCACCGCGCTTGCTGACAATGAGGGGATGATCTTCGACTGGGGCGCGCCGCGCGAGAGTGCCATGTGGATGCGCAACACGCTGATCCCCCTCGACATGGTGTTCATCGCCTCCGACGGGCGCATCCATCGCGTGGCGGAACGAACCGTGCCGCTGAGCCTCGCCACTGTGGAAAGCCGCGGGCCGGTACGGGCGACCTTGGAACTCGCCGGGGGTGCGGCGGAGCGGTTGAACCTGCGGGTCGGTGACCGCGTGCTGCATCGCATATTCGGGACCCAGCCCTGAAGCGCGGCTGGCGATGCGCGCCGCGCTGCTGGACGTGCGGGCCGCGCCACCATAAGTATGCGCCCCGACCGACGGGGCGTGGCGCAGCCTGGTAGCGCGCCTGTTTTGGGTACAGGAGGTCGTGGGTTCGATTCCCGCCGCCCCGATGGTCTGCAAAGGAATGGTCGCAATGGCACAGCGTGTGCGAATTCACCCGGTGGCAAGGTCCGCGATGCAGTCCGGCCGCGCGAAGAGCACGGGCTGGGTTTTGGAATGGGATTCGTCCAAGGGCCAGCGTGCAGATCCCTTGACCGGTTGGGCCGGCCGCGGGGACACACAGGAGCAGGTGTTCCTGGCGTTCCCTACCGCCGAGGCCGCCGTTGCGTATGCCCAGGCGCGCGGTCTGGCCTATGTGGTGGAGCCGGCCAAGGCGCGGGCCGCTGGCATCAAGCCCAAAAGCTATGCCGACAACTTCAAGTTTGGCCGCAGCGAAAACTGGTCCCACTGAACGCCCGGGTTTGCGTCCTTAGCTCAACTGGATAGAGCCGCCGACTTCTACTCGGCTGGTTGGGGGTTCGAGTCCCTCAGGGCGCGCCATTTAATGCGGCACTCGGCCACCCGCCCATGGCCGCAGAGATCGATTTTTTGGCTAGATCCGAGATCGACCAGCTTTCCCAGTCCTACACCCAGTTCAATATCTACACGGCTGGGGCGAGGATGAGGGTAGTACTCGTTGACGAGCGCCACCATTCTTGCGGAATCCGCATCTCCACCATCAGGCCAGTAGGCTCCCATTCCCGCCGCACCGAGCCGCCGAGTTGGTGTCTGACGACGTTGTCGATCAGCCGCAAACCAAACCCGTTCTTTGTCGGCGCCAAGGATGCGCTGCCGGTTTCGTTCCAGCGCAGGCAGAGAACCCCCTCGGTGGCATCCAGCCGCCACGCCAATTCAAGGCGGCCGCCAGCACGGCTCAGCGCGCCATATTTCGCGGCATTGGTCGCCAGTTCGTGGATCACCATCGTCATCGGCTGCACTGCCAGTGGCAAAAGCGTGACGTCAGGGCCGCGCAGGGAGCCGCTTAATGCGTCATCTCTGAGGAACGCCGCCAACTCTCGCTCCGCCAGATGCCGCAGGCTGACACCCTCCCAACCCTCCTGCGACAGCAAGGTATGCGCCCGCGCCATCGCATTGATCCTCTCGCTAACGGCGGCGACGTACTGTGGTACGGTGTCGGCCCGGCTCAGCCGCAAGACCGCCTGCACCACCGCCAGCAGGTTCTTGGAGCGATGATCCACTTCATCGCTTAAGATGCGCTGCCGGTCCTGCGCCGCGTGCCGCATGGTGATGTCACGCAGAACGCCGGTGAAATGCCGCCGCCCTGCGCCGTCGCGCCATTCGCCAATGGCGGCTTCGAGCGGCACCCGGCTGCCGTCCTTGCGCTGGCCCTCGATTTCGCTGATCGCCCCGACCTTGCGCATGGCGCCGGTACTGCGATAGCGCGCCAGATGGTCGTCGTGCTCCGTCGCGTGGAAGGCTGGCATCAGCATCTTGATGTTTTGCCCGATCACCTCGGCGGCCTGCCAACCGAACATCTCCTCGGCGCCACGGTTGTACTCGCAGACGATGCCCTGGTCATCGATCACCATGATGGCATCGAGCGCAGTGTCCATCACCGCCCGCAGCCGCGCCTCGCTGGCCTTGGCGGCATGGACATGGCCAACCAGCCGCACCTCGGCGCGCTCGATGGCATCCTGCATGGTGTGAAGTTCCTTGACCGAGGTCGGGATGATCTTGCTCGGCAGGCTGGTATCACCGCTGGCAAGGCGTTCGGCCCCGATGGTCAGCCCCCGTACCGGCCGAATGATGCGCTGGGCCATGCGCAAGGACATGATGATGGCCAGCAGGAGCACCACACCGCCACCGATCAGCAGGCCGTATACTGGCCAGAGCAACGCCTCATAAGTGGCGGCCGATCCGCCGACGTTTACTGTCCAGCCCGGCGCCGTACGCAGCGGGTGGCTGGCGATGATGACCGACTGCCCAATCAGCGAAACGCCCCGCGCCGTGGCCGGAAGGCCGCTGCTGGCGGCCTCGCGCTGCCACTCGCCAATCTGCCTACCAACCGCGCCCCTATCCGGCGAGCGCGCGACCATCGCACCACTGCCATCGACCAGCGAGATGAACTCGCCGTTGGATGGGCGAGTGGCTGCCAGCACCGTGCCAACCGAATCAAGTCTGATCTGGGTGGCCAGCACCGCAACCACAACGTCGTTGCGGATCACCGGCACCATCAGTGGCACCAAGGGCGGCGCCGAGGGCCGCATGACTAAGTTGCCCAGCAAGGCGCGTTTGGTCGCAAAGACCTTCTCTAATGCCTGCGGGGCGGCTGCCGGTGGTGCCGGCTGATCATACGGCTGGTGGGTGCTAAAGGCAGTGCGATCGCGCAGGAACAGCAAAATCGGCGCGCCCATCTGGATCGCCACCCGGCTCGCCAGCATGTGCAGTATCGCCATGCGCGCGGGGTCTAAGTCAGGCGGGTCCAGCGCGGTCGCCATGGACAAAGTGTCCAACACCGCCCGATAGGTATCGATCCGGTGGTCCAGCGCCAACGCCCCCGCTGCGGCGCCATCAGCAAGCCGAGTCTCGAAACTGGCCCGCAGGTCGCGCACCACCGAGATCGAGGCAAGGGCGCCCAGCCCAAGCGCCGGGACCAGTGAAATCGCCGACAAACCGAACAAGTAGGCACGCAGGCTGTAGCGCCGCCGGGCCACTGCCACGACCGACGCAAAAAATAGCTTTCCAAACTTTCTATGGCGGGGTCGGCGGGGCAACTCGATCGTATTCATCGGCGCATTCCAAATCTCTGGGTCAAGATAGCCCAGCGGGGTCAAGATAGCACGGCAACGTTAGGACTTGGAAAAGCTTGGTCTAGATGGGTCGGCAACGTGCTTGCCCGCTCGCGGCGGCACTTCCCCACATCCCGACGCATGGCTAGGCTGGCACCCGTCATAGGGAAGGACATCGGCCATGACCGAGGCTTGCATCATTGGCTGGGCGCATAGCGCCTTTGGCAAGCTCGATGACGCCCCCGACCTCGAGACCCTGATCGGTCGGGTCGCGCGCGCCGCGATCGAGGATGCGGGTGTGGCACCTGAGGAGGTGGATGCCGGCTTTGTCGGCGTCTACGGCGAAGGCTTCACACCGCAGGGCTTCCCCGCCTCGCTGGTTCTGCAGCATGTGCCGGAGATGCGGTTCAAGCCGATCACGCGTTTCGAGAATGCCTGCGCGACCGGTTCTGCCGCCATTCACGGCGCGCGGGACTTCATCCGCGCCGGGCGCGGCCGCATCGCGCTGGTCGTGGGTGCAGAGAAGATGACGGCGGTGAATGGCCAGCGGGTGGGTGAGATCCTGCTCACCGCCAGCCACCAGGCCACCGAGGGCGGCATCACGGGTGGTTTCGCCGGCGTGTTCGGCCGCATCGCGGAGGCCTATTTCCAGCGCCACGGCGACCAGTCCGACGCTCTGGCCGCCATTGCTGCCAAGAACCACCGCAACGGGGTGGACAACCCGTATGCGCAAATGCGCAAGGACCTCGGCTACGCCTTCTGCCGCGAGGAGAGTGCAAAGAACCCCTATGTCGCGGGCCCGTTGAAGCGCACCGATTGCTCGCTGGTCTCCGACGGCGC
>JBKJNV010000275.1:0-5227 GCA_046593435.1 Roseomonas sp. | reverse complement strand
AGGACGCCTATGGCGGCACCATCCTGCGCCACGCGCGCGACGAGACATTGTTCGATCCGGCGCGGCAGGACCGTGCCGCCATGCGCGCCGGATCGAACAATGTCTCGTCGCGCGCGTGGCGCAGGATGGTGCCGCCATAGGCGTCCTGCAGCGTGGCGGAGGAGACGGTGATGCCATCCGCCTCGCTCACCAGCGTGGCGCAGAAGCGGGTCCAGATCGCGCTGCGGGGCGTGGCGAAAGCCTCCGGGTCGCTCACCGCAGCAGCTTCCAGCTCCGCGAAATCCGCCGGCGCCTGATCGGTCACGAAGGCCAGCTCATGGTCATCGATATCGAGCAGCATGGGGCAGCCGGTGCGGCTTCGGATCAGCGCACCGATCAGCAGGCTTGCCAGGCGGGGCTTTCCCACATGGACAAGGTCGCATTGCGTTGTATCGGCGATCGCGACGGCACCGGCCACCAGGCTGCGCAGGTCGTGCGCGGCAATGCTGCGCGTGGCCATGGCGCTGTAGGCGAGCGGTGGCCAGATGCGATGGCCCTCCCTCTCGAAGGTGGGGCCGACCAGTTCCACGGAGGCTGCGGGCGCGGCCAGTTCCGCGAGCATGTGCGCGCGCGCCACGGGGTTGCGCCCCATATCCCAGGCAACGACGGTGACCCGGCCCGGGCCGGGCCTGCTTTCGGGCGCGAGGGCGCCCGGGGCGGATGCTGGCGAAGACCCAAGCCCCGGCGACGCCATGCCGCTGCGGGCGGCGGCCAGCGTGCGCAGCGCCTGGGCCGCCGGCGGGGCTGCCTCCTCGATGCTGCGCAGGATGTGGGGGGTGGTGAGCGCCCAGGTGAGAAAGCCGCCCCAACCGGCTGCAGGGGGCGCGGCGCCCAGCAGCATGGCGACCCAGTTCCGCAGCGTCGCGTCGGGCAGCATGCCCAGGGCGGCATGTGGCGGGAGCGTACCCCGGATGATGGCCGGGACGACGTCGGTGGTGAATTCAGCGGCCCGTGCCACGGCCTGGATGACGAGGCGCAGCGGCCGCCCGACATGTTGCCCGACTGCTTCCGCCCGCCGGTTCTCACGGCCCAGCAGCAGCAGGTGCACGAGCTGGACATCGGCGGCGGTGGCGGCGCGATCCAGGCTCGGGGGGCCCCCGGCCGGGAACCCATCCCGCCCGATGTCATCGGCGTCAGCCACGTGCATTCAGGCTCCGCTCAGGTTCGTCCTGATCCTAGCATGACACACGTAGGGTTAGAATCCGGCGAACGCCTTCGGCGCCGCGGTCAGGCCTCGACCTGCTCGACCGCCACCACTTCCGGGACATAGTGGCGCAGCATGTTCTCGACCCCGTGCTTGAGCGTCGCGCGCGAGGAGGGGCATCCCGAACAGGCACCCTGCATGCGCAGGCGGACAATGCCGTCGCGATAGCCGCGGAAGACGATGTCGCCACCATCGGCGGCCACCGCCGGGCGCACCCGCGTGTCCAGCAACTCCTTGATCTGGACCGCGATCTCGATATCGGCGGGGTCCACATCCTCGACCTCGGCCTCGACTTCGAGACCCTCGAGCACCGGCAGGCCGGCGGTGAAGTGCTCCATCACCGCGCCCAGGACGCGCGGGCGCAGGGTCTGCCAGCCGGTCTCGTCGGATTTGGTCACGGTGATGAAATCCGCGCCCAGGAAGACCCGGGCCACATCGCCCAGGGCGAAGATGCGCGCGGCGAGCGGGCTGCGGGCGGCGGCGTCCTCCGGGCCGGTGAAATCGGCGGTTCCCCGCGCGCCCATCACATCGACGCCGGGAAGGAATTTCAGGGTGGCGGGGTTCGGGGTGGCTTCGGTTTCGATGAACATGGCGCGGGTCCAGTGGTGCTTGGGGGCGGCGAGATACCGTACCGCCCCGGTCCGGTTCGGCTGATAGGTGGCCCGGCTGCGGCAAATCCGCAACCGGGTGGACGCAATCCGCCATGCATATGCCCCATGCGGGCCGCGGGGGCCTTGTCGGAGGGCGCTGCGGTCAATACATCACGGGCTGTTCCAATCCACCCCATCCGTTGCGACGGGGGCGGGCACGGTGCCAGATCGAAGGGCCGGGACCCGTCAGCCACTTAGGAGACTATTCGGATGAGCAAGGTCATCGGTATCGACCTCGGCACCACCAATTCCTGCGTCGCCGTCCTTGAGGACAAGGATGTGCGGGTCATCGAGAACGCCGAAGGGGCACGCACCACGCCCTCAATGGTGGGCTTCGCCAAGAATGGCGAACGCCTCGTCGGCCAGTCGGCCAAGCGCCAGGCGGTCACGAACCCCTTCAACACCCTCTATGCGGTCAAGCGCCTGATCGGGCGCCGCTTCGATGACCCGATGGTGCAGAAGGATATCGGCCTCGCGCCGTTCGAGATCGTGCGCGCCGACAATGGCGATGCCTGGGTCAAGGTGAACGGCCAGACCTACGCGCCGCAGCAGATCAGCGCCAACGTACTGACCAAGATGAAGGAGACCGCCGAGGCCTATCTCGGCGAGCCGGTGACGCAGGCCGTCATCACCGTCCCCGCCTATTTCAACGATGCCCAGCGCCAGGCGACCAAGGAAGCCGGCGCCATCGCGGGCCTCGAGGTGCTGCGCATCATCAATGAGCCGACGGCGGCCGCCCTCGCCTACGGCATGGACAAGAAGCATACCGGCACCATCGCCGTGTATGACCTTGGCGGCGGCACCTTCGACATCTCGATCCTCGAGGTCGGCGATGGCGTGTTCGAGGTGAAGTCCACCAATGGCGACACCTTCCTCGGCGGCGAGGATTTCGACCAGCGCGTGATCGAATACCTGGCCGAGGAATTCCGCCGCGAGAACGGCATCGACCTGCGCTCCGACAAGCTGGCCCTCCAGCGCCTCAAGGAAGCCGCGGAAAAGGCCAAGATCGAGCTGTCCTCGGCCAAGCAGACCGAGATCAACCTGCCCTTCATCACCGCCGATGCCTCCGGCCCGAAGCACCTGGTGCTGCAGGTCACCCGCGCCAAGCTCGAAGCGCTGGTCGATGACCTGATCGCCCGCACGCTTGAGCCCTGCAAGAACGCGCTCAAGGATGCCGGCCTGACCGCGGGCGAGATCGACGAGGTGATCCTGGTCGGCGGCATGACCCGCATGCCCAAGGTGATCGAGGCGGTGAAGGCCTTCTTTGGCAAGGAGCCGGCCCGCAACGTGAACCCGGATGAGGTCGTCGCGATCGGCGCGGCCATCCAGGGCGGCGTGCTCAAGGGCGACGTGAAGGACGTGCTGCTGCTCGACGTCACACCCCTGTCGCTCGGCATCGAGACGCTGGGGGGCGTGTTCACGCGCCTGATCGACCGCAACACCACCATCCCGACCAAGAAGTCCCAGGTTTTCTCGACGGCCGATGACAACCAGACCGCGGTCACCATCAAGGTGTTCCAGGGCGAGCGCGAGATGGCCGGCGACAACAAGCTGCTGGGCAATTTCGACCTCCAGGGCATCCCCCCCGCCCCGCGCGGCGTGCCGCAGGTGGAAGTGACCTTCGACATCGACGCGAACGGCATTGTTTCTGTTCAAGCCAAGGACAAGGCAACGGGCAAGGAGCAACAGATCAAAATCCAGGCCAAATCCGGCCTTTCGGATGCCGATATCGAGCGGATGGTGAAGGAAGCCGAATCCAACGCCGATGCCGACAAGAAGCGCCGCGAGACGGTCGAGAGCCGCAACCAGCTCGACGCGCTTGTCCACTCCACGGACAAGACGCTGAAGGAGAATGCGGACAAGATCCCGGCCGAGGACAAGACCGCGGTCGAGGCGGCGATGACCGCCGCACGGGAGGCGCTGGAAGGCGCCGACCCCGAGCGCATCAAGTCCGCGACCGAGAGCCTGTCCCAGGTGGCCATGAAGATGGGCGAGGCGATGTACAAGGCGCAGGCCGCTGCGGCCGAGGCGCCGCCGGCGCCCGAGACTGCGGGCAAGCCCGATGGCAAGGTGGTCGACGCCGAATTCGAGGAAGTCGACCCCACCAAGAAGAAGCCTTCTTGATTGATGATCCCCGCCCGGCTTGCGCCGGGCGGGGATTTCCGCGCTGGAGCCTGGCCGACCGGATGGCCACGTCCGGTCGGCTTGCCTGTTCTGGAATCGATGATCCCGGGGTGCGGGACCTGTCCGGTCGGACGGGATTCGCGCTTCGGCTGGGGAGCTTGTGACCGCGATGGCGAAGCGGGATTACTATGAGGTGCTGGGTGTTGCGCGCGACGCCGATGAGGAGTCGCTGAAGAAGGCGTATCGCAAGCTGGCGATGCAGTTCCACCCGGACCGCAACCAAGGCAACGATGGCGCCGAGGCAAGGTTCAAGGAAGCCGGCGAGGCCTACGAAGTCTTGAAGGATGCGGAGAAGCGCGCCGCCTATGACCGCTTCGGCCACGCCGCCTTCGAGGGCGGCAATGGCGGCGGCGCCGGCCCCTTCAGCGGCGGCTTCGAGGATATCTTCGAGGAGATGTTCGGCCGCTTCGGCGGCGGCGGCGGGCGCCAGCGCGCGGCCGCGGGGCGCGGGTCCGACCTGCGCACCCAGATCGAGGTCACGCTCGAGGAAGCCTTCGGCGGCACGAAAAAGACCATCCGCGTCCCCTCCTCGGTCAGCTGCGACGCCTGCAAGGGCTCGGGTGCGGAGGGCGGCACGGCTTCGGCCAGCACCTGCGGCACCTGCCAGGGCCAGGGCAAGGTGCGTGCGCAGCAGGGCTTCTTCCTGATCGAGCGCACCTGCCCGACCTGCCAGGGGACCGGCCGCATCATCAAGAACCCGTGCAAGATCTGCCAGGGCGCGGGACGCGTGCATCGCGACCGCAACCTCGCTGTCACCGTCCCCCCCGGTGTCGAGGACGGCACCCGCATCCGCCTGGCCGGCGAGGGCGAGGCGGGGATGCGCGGCGCACCCGCCGGCGACCTCTATGTCGATGTGGCGGTGAAGCCGCACCCGATCTTCCACCGCGATGGCGCGTCCATCCTGGTACAGGTGCCGCTGCGCATGACCCAGGCCGCACTCGGCGGCCATGTCGAGGTGCCCACGGTCGATGGCGGGCGCGCGCGCGTCACCATCCCCGCCGGCACCCGCGCCGGCGAGCAGTTCCGTCTGCGGGGGAAGGGTTTCTCGGTGCTGCGCTCGGCCGCGCGCGGGGACATGTTCGTCCAGGTCGCGGTCGAGACGCCGCAGAACCTGACTGCCCGGCAGCGCGACCTGCTGGAGCAATTCGAG
>JBKJNV010000244.1:0-9053 GCA_046593435.1 Roseomonas sp. | reverse complement strand
AAGGTGAGAGGATACACCCATGGCGTCATACGATCAGTCGGGCCGCCTGCTGCGGATCGACACCACGCTGGGGCCGAACAAGGTGCTGCTGGTCGATCTGGACGGCACCGAGGCGCTCTCACAACCCTTCCTGTTCAACGTCACGCTCGGCTCCGACGAGGCGCCCGAAAAGCTGAAGAAGCTGCTGGGCGAGGCGGTGACACTCTGGGTCGGCGCCGAGGCGGACCCCGACGCAAGGCCCATCCACGGCATGATCCGGCGCATCTCGCGCCACCATTCCGGCGGCCACGCCAACTACACCTGGCGCGCCGAGGTGGTGCCGGCGCTGTGGTTCCTCTCCTGCAAGGCCGATTGCCGCATCTTCCAGAACATGACCGTGGTCGAAGTGCTGGAGAAGCTGTTCCAGCTCCATGGCGTGACGTTCACCGAGAAGCGCACCACCAAGACCTACCCGGTGATGAAGTACTGCGTGCAGTACCGTGAATCGGCCTTCGATTTCGCCTCCCGCCTGATGGAGGAATTCGGCATCGCGTACTGGCATGAGCACGAGGCCAAGAAGCACGTCCTTGTCTTTTCGGACCTGAACATCAAGGCCAAGATGATGAAGCCCGACATCATCTCCTACGGCGGGATGGCAACCGGGGAGAAGCTCGAGTGGCTGGAGCAGGACCTGGAATTCCGCACCGGCGCCTTCGCCTCGCGCGACTACAACTTCAAGACGCCGTCCCCGCACTCCGCGCGTGAGCCCACCGCGCTGAAGGTGCCGCGCATGGCCGATCACGAGGTGTTCGACTACCCCGGCCGGCACCAGGCCTCGGGCCGCGGCGGGGAATTGGCGCGCCTGCGGATCGAGGAGCAGGAAGCGCAGCACAACATCCTGCGCGGTGGCGGCAACACACGCACGCTCAGCTGCGGCGTTCGCGTCAACGTCGATGACATCGACGGGGCCGGGAAGGAACTCGTCCTGATGACCTCGGTGCGCCACTTCGCGCGCGACACCTCCTTCTGGGTCACCGAAGGACAGGAATCCCGCTACCGCAACGAGTTCACCGCCATTCCGGCGGCCATTCCCTATCGCCCTTTGCGCATCACGCCGCGGCCCGTCGTGCAGGGACCGCAGACCGCGACCGTGACGGGGCCTTCGGGCAGCGAGATCCACACCGACAAATGGGGCCGCGTGGTGGTGCGCTTCCATTGGGACCGCAATCCCGATGGCAGCAAGGACGATAGTTGCTCCTGCTGGGTGCGCGTCTCCCAGGGCTGGGCCGGCAAGAATTGGGGGATGATGCACATCCCTCGCGTCGGCCATGAGGTCATTGTCGACTTCCTCGAAGGCGACCCCGACCGGCCTGTGGTTACCGGCCGGGTGTACAACAACGACAACATGCCGCCCTGGGCCTTGCCCGCGAACAAGACGCAGTCGGGCATCAAGAGCGACTCATCGCTCGGCGGCGGCGGTTCCAATGAGTTCCGCTTCGAGGATAAGAAGGGCAGCGAGGAGGTCTACTTCCACGCCGAGAAGGACCTCAACAGCCTCATCGAGAACAATGAGGACCGCAAGGTCGGTGGCAAGGGCACCGGCAACCGCACCACCACCATCAAGAATGACGACACGCTGACCATCGGCAACAACCTCACCTCCAAGGTCGGCGTCGACAAGAAAACGACCGTGGGCGCTAATTTCAAGGAAGATATTGGCGCCAATGAAACCCGCACGGTCGGCGGCAACATCATGGAGACGGTGGCTGGCAACGAGACCCGGCTTATCGGCGGCAATGACATGCATACAGTGGGTGGGAACACCACCCAGGTCACGAGCGGGTCGCTTACGACGGTAGCGGTCGGCGGCATCGTCATCGCCTCGCCGGCCGCCATCAACATCGCCTCTGGCGTGGCGGTGAACATCACGGCACCGGCACAGGCGCAGGTGGCGCCGAGTTGGTTTCAGACCGGCGCCAACACCGGCACGATGTATGCGAACTCCATCGCGATGTCGATGAATTCGCTGTCGATGGTCGGCAACCAGATCGGCATCGTCGGAAATTCACTCGCGGTTACCAATATGATCATCGCGATGACCGCGATCAAGATGGACAATTGCATGCTCGATCTGTCGAGCGGCCCGATCTACATCCGCAAGGCTGGCGTGATTGTCAAAGCTTGAGCGGAGCGCAGGCGAGGTGAAGCGCGCATGAGGGTCATCAAGCCTTTCGCGCTTGGCGTCCTGAGCCGGGCGATCGAGGTGCAGCGCAAGTTCTTCCTCGGGATCGCGGCGACCACCTTCTGTCCGATGGGCGAGACACCCGGCATCGCGGGCGACATCGCGATGTGGAAATTCCTTGCCGAGACCCTGCCGCCGACCGAGCCGCTCGACCTTGTCCTGCCCAAGCCGCAGGCCGAATTCCTCGTCACCGGGGACGCCTTCGCCCCCGGCGGCAGGCCGATGCGGGCGGTACAGGTCTCTGCGCGGCTGGGGCCCGCAGCCAAGACCCTGATGGTGGTCGGCGACCGGCACATGGAGGACGGGCGGCCGACCGAACCGGTGCCCTTCACCCGCATGGCGACGGGTTGGGACCGCGCCTATGGCGGCGCGAAGGTCACGGAGAATCCGCTCGGGCGCGGTACGGAGGAGAAGCCTCTGCAGGGTATCGGCTTCCGCGTGCCGCTGCCCAATGTGGTGTCCGCGGACCGCGCCGCGGCAGGCCGCGCACCATCCCCCGTCGGCTTCGGAGCCATCGACATCGCCTGGCCGCAGCGGACGAAGCTTGCCGGCACACATGATGCGCGTTGGCTGGAGGAGGATTTCCCCGGCTTCGCGCGCGACATCGATTGGCGAATCTTCATGGCCGCCTCGCCCGACCAGCGCTTCGCCGGCTTCCTGCGTGGCGACGAGGAATACGCGATCGAGAACATGCACCCCGAGGAGCCGCTGCTGGTCGGCCGGCTGCCGGGCATCGCCCCGCGTGTCTTCATCGAGCGCAAGGACCGCCCGGGCCTGGAGGAGGTGCCGCTCAACCTCACCACCGTGTGGTTCTTCCCCAATGCCAAGCGGCTGGTGATGATCCACCATGGCCGGGTCAGGGTCGCCGAGGAGGACGCGCGCGACGTCGAGCGCCTGGTGATCGGTGCGGACCGTCTGGGCGAGAGGCGCCCGGTGGCGCATTTCGCGGCCGTCATGGCGAAGCGGCTCGACCCCGACAAGGGCGCGGTGGAGACGCTGCGCGACAGCGACCTGGTGCCCCAGGACCTGTTGCTGCCAGACCCGGACCTGGCGCCGGCTGCCGATGAGGGAAGTGGGGTCGGGCGTCGGCGCCGCCACCGCCGCAAGGCGCGCGAGGTGGAACGCGGGCGCCAGGCCATGCGCGACCAGAAGATGGATCCCGACGAGCACGGCCTGCACGCGTTGCCGCCCGAAGAGCCGCCGCCCACGCTGGACCAGATCCCGGTCCACATGGAGCGCATGCTGGCCGAGATGGAGCAGCGCAAGGCGGAGGGGGAGGCCACGCGCGTCAAGGGCGAGGCCCTGGCGAAGGAGCATGGCGCGGCGCACAACGTCGTCGTCGACCCGCGGAAGAAGCCGGCCGGTCCGCCGGACTTCTCGGCCGAGGTGCAGCGCCAGGCGATCCGCTTTGTGGCGGAGGGGATGGAAGCGCAAGGGCTCGATTCCTCGGCCTTCCGCGCCATGCTGGCAGACCCGCAGCAGATGGCGCTGCTCGACAAGGCCGAGGCCGGCATGCGCGATGGCTATCGCCGTGGCGCGCATGACCAGGACCCGGCCCCACCTGCGGATGCGGCGGCAACGGCCGCCGCGCGCGGGCGGCTGATGGATGGGCAACGCCGTGCAACCCGGCTGAACCTTTGCGGCACGAACCTCGCGGGCGGCAATTTCGAAGCCTTCGATTTCACCGAGGCCTGGCTCGACGGTGCCGACCTGACCCGGGCGGTGATGACGCGGGCGAAGTTCACGCGCGCGGTGCTGGCGCATGCAAAGCTCGATGGCGCTCAGATGGCGGGCGCCGATTTCCAGGGCGCCAATCTGGGCCGAGCCTCCGCCCGCAGAGCGAATTTCGCAGGTGCCCGTCTGCGCGACGCGGTGCTGAGCCACACTGACCTGCGCGACGCCGACCTGCGCCGTGCCGACCTCTCCGGCGCACGCCTGATGGAGACGCCTTTGGCCGGCGCCGACCTCTCCGAGGTGCGGGCGGAGGAATTGCTGGTCCATGGCGGCGCGATCGTCGGGATGCGCGCGACGGGCGCGTTGCTCGATCAGTCGATGTTCGTGAAGGTCGACCTGACGGGGGCGGATTTTTCCGCCGCGCGGATGCATCGGGTCACCTTCATCGGCGTGCAGGCGAAGGGCCTGGTCGCACGCGGCACCATCATGACCAAGGCGATCTTCGTCGAGGGTTGTGACCTCACGGGTGCGGATTTCACCGGAGCGAATTGCGCCTTCGCGAATTTCCGCGGCACCAACCTGGCCGGCGCGCGGTTCGACGGTGCCGTGCTCGACGGTGCGGATTTCTCGGATTGCGACCTCACCGGCGCGTCTTTCGACCTGGCCAGCGGGCGGGAGGCGCGCTTCGTCGTCGCCGACCTGCGCGGCGCGGCGATGACCCGGTCCGACCTGCGCGGCGCCAGCCTGGCGCGGGCGGATATCCGTGGTGCCAATCTCTCCGACGCGAGCCTGTATGAGGCCGACCTCGCGCGCATCCACGCCGATGCCGCGACGCGCTATGACCGGGTGCAGCGGACCCGGACGAAACTCGTCCCGCGGCGGACCCCAGCATGAGGACGACACACGCATGCGGCCGTCCCGTTGCGTCAGTGGGGGGCGACCATGACCCGCGCTGAGCTCGAGGGCCTGGTCCACGAGGGTGAGATGGTCACCGGAAGCCATGCGGGCGCGAAGCTCGCGGGCGCGGACCTCGGGGGCGGGACGTTCGAGGAGGCGGATTTCTCCGGCGCCGATCTTTCCGGCGCAAGTCTGCGGGAGTCGATTTTCATCAACTGCCGCTTCCGTGGCGCCGACCTCTCGCGGGCCGATCTGCGCGATACGCAGTTCAGCGGCGGCGATCTTCAGGAAGCACGGCTCAGCGGGGCGCGGATGGAAAACGTCACGCTCGCACGTTGCATCATGAATCGAGCGTCGTTGGATGGCTGCGACCTCAAGATGGCCAATCTTGTGCAATGCAAGATGGGCGGCGCGAGCCTGGCGGGCGCCACGATGTTCAAGATATCGATCCTGGAATGCGAAACCGCCGGGCTCGATCTCGGCGGCGCGAGCTGCGAGCGCGGCACGATCATGGCGGCGGACCTGCGCACCGCCAACCTCGCTGGCGCGCGCTTCTTTCGCTCCGTGTTGATGAAGTGCAATTTCGCCGGTCGCGACCTGACCGGGGCGCAGTTCCCGGGCTGTCAGCTGATGGAATCCGACCTGTCCGGCTGCGACCTGAGCCGCGCCAACCTGGCCGGCGCGGGCTTCAGCAAGGCGAACCTGACCGGCGCGCGCTGTGACGGTGCGGCCATGGCGCAATGCGTCCTGATGGACGCGCAGCTGGTGAGCGCGAGCTTTCGCGGCACCGATCTTGCCAACGCGGTGTTCTCGGGCGCGGATGCGACGGAGGCGGATTTCTCGGGCGCGCGGCTTTATCAAGCGATCTGTGTGAAGCTCATTGCCGTGCGCGCGAAATTCAGTAATTGCGACATGACCTACGCCGATCTGAGCCACGCCCTGCTGGAGCAGGCGGATATGAGCGGTGCGACCATGACGCGCGCCAACCTGCACGCCATCCAGGACCGCAATGCCTTCATGCCCAATCGCCGGCAGGCCTTGCCGCCCGATGCCGATCGCGTCCAGGCCGATGCCTGGCAGAACCGCTGGCGCAGCGCATGAGCGCGCGCATCGTCACCATGAAGGAGGACCTGCCATGAACGCCATCGTTCCCCTGCCCGCCACGACGGAGACCTCCATGGCCGAGGTGGTCGCGAAAGAAGGCGGCCTGATCATTCTGTCGCGCGAAGGTGAGCGCGTGACGGCGTGCCGCGCGGTCTCCTGCCTGGTGGAGCCGGAGCCGGGTGACCTGGTCCTGTTCGGGGGCGCGGCGTCGCGTCTGTACGTATTGGCCGTGCTTGAGCGCGCCGGGGGCGCGCCGGTTTGCCTCGCCGTTGCCGGAGACATGGAGATCGCCGCAGGAGGGCGCCTCGCGCTGCGCAGCGAATCACTCGATGTCGCGGCAACCACGGGCGCGGTGACCGTCGGGGCGCTGTCGCTCGCTGGCGGCAAGGTCAGCGCGCGCTTCGGCGCCATGACCCTCGTCGCCGACGCGATCGAGAGCCTGGTGACGCGGCTTATGACGCGCGCGAAGCGCAGCTACCGCTTTGTCGAGGAGAGCGAACAGCTTCGCGCGGCCGATATCGACTACCGCGCCGAGGGTCACCTGCATCTGCGCGGTGAGACCAGCACGGTGCAGGCGCGCGTGCTGGTGAAGATGGACGCCAACCAGATCCATATGGGCTGAGGACCGCATCATGTTCGCGAACACCCAGATGATGGGCATGGATATGGGCTTCCCCGATGTATGCATGACACCGGCGGTTCCCCCCGTGCCGATCCCGTATCCGAATATCGCCATGGGACCGACGGCGGTGCCGAGCCAAGTGCAGGTGCTCATCATGGCGATGCCGCAGCACAACATGGCGACCACGACGCCGCTGACCAACGGCGACAATGCCGGCGTGCTGATGGGCGTGGCCTCGGGTCTCGTGATGGGCCCCTCGCGGCATCTGACGGCGGCTTTCACTGTGTTGATCGGCGGGATGCCTGCGACGCGGCTGACGTCCATGAGCCTGCAGAACAGCACCAATGTGCCGGGCTGCCGCATCGTGCCCAGCCAGCCCACCGTCCTGATCCTGTCGCCGTGACCCCCTGATGCGCATCGAGGTTCTAATCGGCGTCGGGCTGGCTCTGCTCGCGATTGGCATGCCGATTGCGATGTTCGGGCCCGGCTACCTGCGGTCGCGCAACGAGGCGCGGCTGCGGACGGAGGGCCTGCCCGCCCTGGCGCGCGTCGTCGCGCTCGAGGATACCGGGAACCGCATGAACTACAGCGCCGAGATGATCGTGCGGGTGGAAGTGATGCGTGATGGGCAGCCACCCTGGCAGGCGTCATTTCACCGAGTCATGGGGGTGCAGGACCTGCAATTTTTCACGGCCGGGCGGGTGTTCGCCGTGCGCTACCATCCGTCACGGCCCGAGGTCGTCGCATTCGCGCCCTGATCGCTGGCGCAAGGCACGACGCCGACGCTGAGGCGCGCGCAAAAAATCACATGAAACCGGGTCTAAATGACGACGTTCATCCTGCGCCAACCGTACGCCATCCCGGGCGTGCGAACACAGGAGACGAGACCATGGACAAGGACCGCATTGCTGGTGCCGCCAAGCAGGCCAAGGGCGCCGTGAAGGACGCCGTCGGCAAGGTGACCGGCGATACCAAGCTGCAAGCCGAAGGCAAGGCCGACAAGGCAGAAGGCAAGGTTCAGAACGCGGTGGGTGGTGCGAAGGACGCGCTCCGCGACGCTAAGAAGTAATCGCGCGGCCGGGGTGATCAGCGCAGCGCGCCCCACCCCGGCCTAGCGAACCAAGGTGAGCCCGCATAAGGCGCGCACGCGGTGCGGGAAGTGCGCGCACGACAGGCTCTCGCTGCGGCGCGGGTGCCACTCAACCTGCGTCCCCATGATGCGCGATGCGGTCCTTGTCTGGGGCGACAAGGTTCAACAAGGCGCGCTTCGTCTGGCGCCATTCCTTCGAAATCACTTCGAAATCGGGATCGGGCGCCGTCTCATCCGTTGTCTCGGCGAAGCGTTTGAGGCTACCCGAGAAGCGAACCGCCCCGAAGCTCGTCGCCACCGCGCTGAGCTCCTCGCACGCCCGCACAAAGGCGCGCCAGTCACGCGCTGTCGCAAGCATCGCGAGGCGCGGAAACCGCAGGTCCGCGGCGGCAACGAACTCCTGCAGCATTCCGGCTGCACGGTGTTCGCCGAATTCCCGGGCGAGAGCAGCGAACACAGCCGGATCGACGTAGTCGGAATCAAGAATGCCTTCGACGAAACGCGCCGGGTCAACATCGGGCTGGATGACCTGTCCCTCCGGCCAGGGGCTGCCGCGTTGATCCGCATCCGACGGGGCGAGGTTGATCGGAGCGGACGGGTGCTCCTGATCTGCACGGCGCATAGCCGCGGCGGGCACCTCGCCGCGCGGCCGCGCTGCGACGCCTATGGCTCCGCCATCCCGTCCTGCGGCTCGGCCAGCGGGGATGAGCGAGGCAAGCAGTGTGAGCATTGCGATACCGACGGCGAAGCTCAGCGCCGCAAAGCCTCTCTGGCGCAAGCCTGCCTCGTCGCGGGCAAGTGCTTCCCACGGGTCGAGGGCAACCGACCAGCTCAGGCCCTGCCCAACCGAGACCTGCACCAGCACGGGCTCCGCGCCGCGCAGCGCCTCGACCCCCCGCCGCATGGCGGCCACAAGGCCGCTTGGGTGCGGGGCCACATCATTGGCCGCATGCGCTGCAATCACCCTTCCCGACGCATCGTCGACCAGTCGCACCGCGCCGGCGCGCCGAAGCCAGGGCGGATGGATCAAGGCGCGCAGTTCACCGGGTTCGATGAAGCTCAGGGCGAGGCCCACGCTGCCCGTGCCATCATCGAGCCTGCGCGCCATGGCCACATGGCCCGGCAGGCCCAGAAGGGGCGGGTTGGAGAACGCGCCCAGTGCGATCCGGTCGGGCCGACCATCGAGGATCCCGCGCATCCACCGCTCGGCCTCCGCGCCAAAAACCTCGCCATCGAGTGGCTGGGATGCGGCAGTGATGCGAAGCTGCGGACTGACGACGAACAGCGTCGTCGCCGGCCTGAGTTGCGGCTCCAGGCGGAGCAGCCGCGCCGTCAGTGCGGCGTTCTCGGCAGGGGTGGCGCCCGGCCGCAGACGCAGCGTGACGGTTTCGAAGCGACCCGAGAGCGCGCCGAGGCGTTCCTGTGCCCACTGGCCGCCCGTACCG
>JBKJNV010000237.1:0-2863 GCA_046593435.1 Roseomonas sp. | reverse complement strand
GCTCGCTGGCTTCCATCGCCCGAAAGTCGGCGAGTTGGTCTGCGGTGGGAAGTTCGCCGTTCCACAGCAGGTAGGCAACTTCCTCGAAGCAGCAAAGCTCGCACAGATCCTGCACCGCATAGCCGCGATAGGTCAGGCTGTTGGTCTCCGGCATAACCTTGGAGACCGAGGATTCATCGGCAAGCACGCCGACAAGTCCCTTGCGGATATCAGGTTGGTTGTTACCGCTCATTTGGGTTTGCTCCCGTGGGTTGGCGGGGCGGGGCCGTGTAGCCCCGCCCATGGCTGGTATATGGTGCGGCGGTTAGAAGATGCCGGGCTTGCCCTCGGCCAGCGTGCCAGCCGGCAACGCCAGGTTCAGCACGCCAAGCTCTCCGGCCGGGATACGCGCCAGGTCCTGTACGTCGGCCAGGAAGCGGTTGACCTCGCGGGCGGTCAGAATGCCTTCGGTCAGGATGTGGAACTTGTCGATGTACTGCTCACGGCCGAACGGGCGGGCGCCGTTCGGGTGGGCGTTGGCAACGGCGAGTTCGTCCACCAGCTTGGTGCCGTCCTTGAAGAATATCTCCACCCGGCCGCCAAAGCTGAGTTCGTTCGGGTCCTGGCTGTGGTAGCGCCGGGTCCATTCGGCGTCCTCGGTGGTCTCGACCTTGTGCCACAGCGCCACGGTGTCGCGGCGGCCGGCGCGCTTCGGCGCGTAGCTGTCGACGTGGTGCCAGGTGCCGTCCTGCAGGGCGACGGCGAAGATGTACATGATGGAATGGTCCAGCGTCTCGCGGCTGGCCTTCGGGTCCATCTTCTGCGGATCGTTCGCCCCGGTGCCGATCACGTAGTGCGTGTGGTGCGAGGTGTGGATCGTGATGGACTTGATCGCCTCGAAGTTGCCGATCTTCTCGCGCATGCGGAAGGCTAGGTCGATCAGCGCCTGGCTTTGGTACTCGGCCGAATGCTCCTTGGTGTAGCTGTCCAGGATGGCGCGCTTGCTCTCGCCGGGGCCGGGCAGCGGCACCTCATAATAGGTGGGGTCGAACACGGTCTTGCGGCCCTTGCTGTCGGCCTGCGTGCGCCCGCTCAGCACCCAGGCGATAACGCTGTCCTCACCCTCATAGATCGGGGAGGGGGCGCCTTCGCCGCGCATGCAGCGGTCCACCGCCTCGACCGCGAGCTTGCCGGCATGGGCTGGCGCATAGGCCTTCCAGGAGCTGATCTCGCCCTTGCGCGACTGGCGGAAGGTGATCGACGTGTGCAGCGCCTGCTGGATCGCCTGGAAGATCACCTCCTGTTTGAGGCCGAGCAGGGTGCCGATGCCGGCCGCCTGGGCGGGGCAAAGATGCGCGATGTGATCGACGCGATGCTCATGCAGGCAGATGGCGCGGACAAGGTTGATGTGCAGTTCATACCCGGTCGCCAGGCCGCGGATCAGGTCGCGGCCGGACTTCTCCATCGTCTGCGCGACGGCGAGGATGGGGGGGATGTTGTCGCCGGGGTGGGAGTAGTCGGCGGCGAGGAAGGTGTCGTGCATGTCGAGCTCGCGCACCGCGGTGCCGTTCGCCCAGGCCGCCCATTCGGGGGAGACGGTCATACCCGGCTTCACGCCGAACACGGTCGCACCGCCCTTCTTCGCGTGGCCCAGCGCCATGCCGCGCGCCGAGACGACGGGGCGGCGGTTGATGGCGGCGATGGCGACCGAGGCGTTGTCGATGATGCGGTTGACGATCATCTCCTGCACGTCGCGTTCGACCTTCGCCTTGTCGGTGGCGACGGCGGCCATCTTCCAGGCGAGCTGGTCCTCGCGCTTGAGCAGCGCCTTGGACGGGTGGACCTGGACGGGATGTTTTTGCATGGACGCGGCTTCCTCTGATGGTGCGGTGTTGTCGCGCCGCAGCGCAGCCAAGTCCATTCCGATTGACGGGCGGGGACGATAGGGTTTTCGTATCGACGCCCGCGCCCCTGCCGGCAGGAAGGGTTCGGGGAATGATCGCCCCGTTCGGTCGCCATGGATTTCCGGCTCATTCGCCGCCTCGGGCATTTTCTCGCCATTGCCGAGGAAGGGCATTTTGGCCGCGCCGCGCGCCGGCTCGGCGTGTCGCAGCCGCCGCTGACGGCCCAGCTTCAGGCGCTGGAGGCGGAACTTGGCGTCCGGCTGATCGAGCGCAGCCGCAAGGGCGCGCGCCCGACGCGGGAGGGCGAGGCGCTGCTACCGCTGGCCCGCCGCCTGGCCGAGGATGCGACGCGGCTGGAGGGCCTGGCGCGGGAGCTGCGCGCCGGTCGGTCGGCACCACTCGCGCTCGCTTGCGTGACGTTGGCGCTGTTTGATTTCCTGCCTCCCCTCGTGCGCGGCCTGCGGGCAGCGCGGCCCGATCTCGCGGTCGCGGTGCGGGAGTTGGACACAGCGGACGCGTTGGAGGCGCTGCGCCGGGCGGAAGTGGATGTCGCGCTGATCCGGCTCGAACATGACCGGCCGCCGATCCGGATTCTCGCACTCGGCGACGACGCGCTGGTGGTGGCGCTGCCGGAGGCGCATCCGCTTGCGCGGCTGACCGGACCCTTGCCGCTCGCCGCGCTGATGGATGAGGCGATGGTGATGCTGCCGCGCGCGATCAGCCCGATCTATTTCGACCGCATCCTCGCTGCCTGCCGCGAGGCGGGGTTTGAACCCCTCGCGCTGCGCGAGGTGGGCTCGGCGATGGCGCAGCTTGGCCTGTGCGCCTCCGGCCTGGGTGTCGCGCTGGTCAGTTCGGGGATGGCGGCGCTGCGGCCGCCGGGCGTGGCGTTCCGCACGCCCGGCGGCCGCAGCGCCGCCATCCCTGAACTGACCAACGCAACACCCAGGCCGGGGGCGCACAGGCCAAGCTGCGCCATT
>JBKJNV010000216.1:0-4992 GCA_046593435.1 Roseomonas sp. | reverse complement strand
TCGAAGGCGCGCGCCACGTCCACTACACCTCAGACGTCGCCGGCAAGTGTTTCTCGGTCATCTACGGGGCATGAGCATGATGGACGCTGTCGCAACACCCCGCCCGGTGATGGGCTTCCACGACGCGCCGATGTGGGAGAGCATCAAAGCCGGCGCGATGCAGCTGCAACGCTGCACGGCCTGCGGCACCTGGCTGTATCCGCCCGGCCCCGCCTGCCCGCGCTGCCTGTCGTGCGAGCTGGTCTGGACGCCCATCTGCGGCCGCGGGAAAATCCTGTCCTGGGTGAAGTTCCACCGGCACTACCTGCCGGCCTACCCGCCGCCCTACAACGCCATCGCCGTGCGGCTGGAGGAAGGACCGAGCATGATCACCAACCTCGAAGGCGCGATGCCCGAGGAGGGCTGCATCGGCCGCGCGGTGACGCTGGTCTATGCGACGATGCCGGATGGAATGGTGCTGCCAAGGTGGTCCTATGCGTAGCGAGGCTCGGGGAAATGAATTTCCCCCAGACCCCCATTCTTTCCTTTTTATTCATTGGTAAGCCCGCGCGGGCGGTACTGGCCTGGTCGAGCCGTTGCGACCGGCTAGCCCGCACCATTAGCCAAAAACAAAAGATTGGGGGTCCGGGGGAAATTCTTTTCCCCCGCTCTTCAAACGTCGAGGTTCGCCACCTTCAGCGCATTGCCCACGATGAAGTCGCGCCGCGGTTCCACCACATCGCCCATCAGCGTGGAGAACACCGTCTCCGCATCCTCCACATCATCCACGCGCACCTTCAGCAGCGTGCGGATCGAAGGGTCGAGTGTGGTCTTCCACAGCTGATCCGGGTTCATCTCGCCCAACCCCTTGAAGCGCTGGATGGTCAGCCCCTTGCGGCCCTGCGCCAGGATGCGGTCATAGGCGCCCAGCGGCCCGTTCACCGCCGCCGCATTGCCATCGATCACCATGCGCGTGCCCTCGGCGAAGTCGCGCGCAAAGCGTTCCTGGCGTTCCTCCAGCCAGCGCGCCTCGACGCTGCGGATGGCGGTCGCGTCCAGCGCGTGTCGCTCGGTCACGCCGCGCAGCGTGCGCGCCAGCGTCAAGCCCTCGCCATCGGCGCTGACGACCCAGCCACGCTCATTGGCGGGTGCCAGCGCGTTGAGCCGCTCGGCCAGCGCCTGGGCAGCGGCCGGCGCGCGCGCCGCGTCGGTGGTCAGCGCGCCAACAAGGGCCGCCTGCTCGATGATCTCGGTCGGCACGCGGCCGGCCAGGCGCCGGATGCGGGCTTGCACCTGGCGAAGAAACTCCGCCTCCTCGCGCATCCCCTCGCCATCGAGGATGGACCCATCGGCGCGTTCCATGCGCGCGCCGATCAGCGCCTTTTCCAGCAGGTAGTCCTCAAGCGCGCGGTCATCCTTGAGGTAGCGCTCATCGCCGCCGCGCTTGGCGCGGTACAGCGGCGGCTGCGCGATATACAGATGCCCGCGCTCGATCAGCGCCGGCATCTGCCGATAGAAAAAGGTCAGCAGCAGGGTGCGGATATGCGACCCGTCCACATCCGCGTCGGTCATGATGATGATGCGGTGGTAGCGCAGCTTATCCGCCGAGAACCCACCTCGCTCCGGCTCATCACGCCCGATCCCCGTGCCCAGCGCGGTGATCAGCGTGCCGATCTCCGCACTGCCCAGCATCTTGTCGAAGCGCGCACGCTCCACGTTCAGGATCTTGCCCTTGAGCGGCAGGATCGCCTGGAATACCCGGTTGCGCCCCTGCTTCGCGGACCCGCCCGCGCTGTCGCCCTCGACCAGGAACAATTCGCATTTTGACGGATCACGCTCCTGGCAATCGGCGAGCTTGCCGGGCAGCGAGGAGATGTCGAGCACGCCCTTGCGCCGCGTGAGGTCGCGCGCCTTGCGCGCCGCCTCCCGCGCCATCGCGGCTTCCATGATCTTGCCGACGACGTCCTTGGCTTCCTTCGGATGCGTCTCGAACCAATGGGTCAGCGCATCGGCGACAGCGGCTTGGACCACCGGCTGCACTTCGGAGGAGACCAGCTTCTCCTTCGTCTGGGAGGAAAATTTCGGGTCCGGCACCTTCACGGAGAGCACCGCCGTCAGCCCCTCGCGCATATCCTCGCCGGTGAGTGTCACCTTCTCCTTCTTGGCGCGCTCATCGGCGTATTTCGCCACCACCCGCGTCAGCGCCTGGCGGAAACCGGCCAGATGCGTGCCGCCATCGCGCTGCGGGATGTTGTTCGTGAAACACAGCATGGTCTCGTGATAGCTGTCGTTCCAGCGCAGCGAGAGCTCCACGCGAATGCCGTGCTCCCCTTCCTTGCCATGCGCGCCGACGGGCGCCGCGAAGACCGGGGACTTGCCCTTGTCGAGATACTCGACGAAGGCGGCCAGGCCACCGGTGTAGTGGAACACCGTCTCCGTGACATCCGGATGCCGTTCATCGCGCAACACGATCTTCAGCCCCGAGTTCAGGAAGGCCAATTCGCGCACGCGGCGCTCCAGCACGGCCAAGTCAAAATCCACCTTGGTGAACGTGCTGGTCGCCGGCTTGAAGGTAACCTCGGTGCCCTTGATGTGATCCGAGGTGCCGGTCATCGTGCAGGGGATGATCGTGTCGCCATGCTCGAAGCGCAGCCGGTACTCATTGCCGTTGCGCCAGATGCGCACTTCCATCCATTCGGACAGCGCGTTGACCACGGCCGCCCCCACACCGTGCAGGCCGCCCGAAACCTTGTAGCTGTTCTGGTTGAACTTGCCGCCCGCATGCAGCTTCGTCAGCACCACCTCGGCTGCGGAAATCCCCTCCTCGGGGTGCAGGTCCACGGGGATGCCGCGCCCATCATCGCGCACGGTGACGGAGCCGTCGCCATTGAGCTGCACGAAGCAGGCCGAGGCAAAACCCGCCTGCGCCTCATCGACCGCGTTGTCGATGATCTCGAAGACCATGTGGTGCAGGCCGGAGCCGTCATCGGTGTCGCCGATATACATCCCCGGTCGCTTGCGCACGGCTTCGAGGCCGCGCAGGACGGTGATGGAGGCGCTGTCATAGGCCTCGGAGGCGGCTTGGTCGGAGGCGCGCGATTCGTCACTCATGCCGGCGAGGAAGCTCCAGATCGGAGGGACGGGGGAATCGCGACCTTATAAAGGATTCATGCCGCCCCGGGCACCCCGAAACCGGCGATGGGGTCCAGCCTGCCCGCACCCCCGGCAAAGCCCTCCGCAACCCCCGCCAGGGGCGCAAAGACGCCGATATCCGTCCCCGTCAGAAAGCTCTGCGCCGGCAAGGCGGCGAGTGCGGCGAACAGCGCCTCCCGCCGGCGCTGATCCAGATGCGCGGCCACCTCGTCGAGCAGCAGAAGTGGGGCGAAACCGCGCGCCTGCGCGATCAGCGCGGCATGGGCGAGCACGGTTGCGATCAGCAGCGCCTTCTGCTCCCCGGTCGAACACAGCGCGGCGGGCTGCATCTTCTCCAGATGCACCATGGTCATGTCGGTGCGGTGCGCGCCCTCCGCCGCACCGCCGGCCGCCGCATCCCGCCGCCGGGCCTGGGCGAGGCGGCCACGCAGCCCATCCTCCACCGCGAGAGCCGGGCTGTCCTCCAGCGCGGCCGCGATCGGGCAGATCAGGTCAACCCTGGCGGCAGGGAAGGCGCCCAGGGAGTGGCGCTCCGCCACCACCGCGTTCAGCTGGCGGGCCAGGGCGCGGCGCGAGGCAACGGCGGCGACCGCATGGCGCGCCATCTGCTCCTCCAGCGCATCCAGCCATGCCGGGTCAGGGCGGGCACTCTGGGCCAGCAAGCGGTTGCGCCCGGCCATGGCGTGGTCATGCGCCGCCACCTCCCGCGCATGGGCGGGCTCCAGCGCCCAGACCAGGCGGTCGAGAAAGCGGCGGCGACCCGACGCCCCTTCCTGGAAAAGCCGGTCCATCTGTGGCGTCAGCCACACCGCGGCAACGCGCTCGGCCAGGTCGGTCGAGGATTTGCGCGCCACGCCGTCCAGTATCCAGGCGCGGCGCTCGGCGCCACCCTCACTCGCGGTGCCGGTGCCGATGTCAAAGGGCCCCAGCGCCGTCTCGAACCGCCCGGAGGCCGCCCAGGGCGTGCCGTCACGGCCCAGTTCCGCCATGCGCGCGCCGCGCAAGCCCCGCCCGGGGCCAAGCAGGGAGATCGCCTCCAGCAGGTTGGTCTTGCCCACGCCATTCTCGCCAGCGATCACCACCACGCGCCCGGCGAAACGGGCATCCAGGGCCGGGTAGCTGCGGAAGTCGCGCAGCATCAGGCGAGACAGGCGCAATGCTGGCGAAGCGGGGGCAGCCGGCCGGGGGGCGTCCTCCCCCTGGCCCGGTGCCAGCATCACACGCGCATCGGCATCAGTACGTACAGCGCCTCATCCTTCGCCGCATCCTTCACGATGGTCGGCGCGCTGCCATCGGCGAAGTAGAACACCACCTTCTCACCGATCTGGTCGGTGATGTCGGCCAGATACCGCGCCTGGAACCCGATCTCGAGCGGGGTCGAGCTGTATTCCACCACATCGCCATCCAGCTCCTCCTGCGCCTGCCCCTGCTCGGGCGAGGCGGCGGAGAGCACTAGCAGGTTGCGATCCACGGAGAGCTTCACCGGGCGCGAGCGTTCGGAACTGATCGCGGCCACACGCTTCACAGCGTCCGAGAAGGCCTTCTTGTCGACGCTGAGGATCTTGTCGTTGCCGCGCGGGATCACGCGCTCATACTCCGGAAAAGTGCCGTCGATCAGCTTGCTGACCAGCGTCACGGTGCCAATGGTGAACTTCACCTTGGTGTCGGACAGGCTGAGCGCGATGTCCTCCTGCGTCTCCTCGGCGAGCTTGCGCAGCTCGTTCACGGTCTTGCGCGGGATGATCACGCCGGGCATCCCCGCCGCACCCTCGGGCAGCGGCTCCTCGACACGGGCAAGGCGGTGACCGTCCGTCGCGACCGCGCGCAGCACGGGGGTGCCGTCCACCGATGTCGCGTGCA
>JBKJNV010000180.1:0-2755 GCA_046593435.1 Roseomonas sp. | reverse complement strand
CGAAGGCGCGTGTGCGCGGGGCGTCGCGCAGCGGTGTGGCGGGGTTTGCGAAGCCAGGGTGCGCGCCGCCGAGTTCGGCTTCGAGCATGGCGTAGGATTGTGCGTCATCCACATCATACCAGGGCGCCAGCACCACCGGTTCCAACCCGATCTCGCGTGCGCGCGCCAGGGTGAGTGCGAAGACCACCTCGGTGCTCCAGGGGATGTCCTCGAACAGGCGTGCGTGGGGCTGGGTGAGGCCGATGAAGGTGTAGCCGCCATCAATGGCCGGGCTGATGACCATGGCGGCCCCGCCGGCCAGAGCCTCGACGCCGACGCGCAGCAGGGCGGGCGGCAGGGTGGGGCTGTCGGAATTGATCAGGATGGCGCCGCCATGGCCGGCCGCGATCAGGTCAGCGATGCCGCGCAGCAGGCGGGCGCCGAGATCGCCCTCGCCTTGCAGGGTGAGGGCGAAGCCAGGCAGCAGGTCGGCCAGCGCCGCCTCGGACCCTGCGGGCGTGTAGACGGCGTTGGCCGTGGCGGCCGAGGTGGCGGCCAGTTCGGCGATGGTGGTGCCGAGATCGGCGATGAAGCAGGCGGAGATGGCGGCGCATTCCTCCGGCCGCAGCGGCGGGGAGAGGCGGGTCTTGGATTTCCCCGCGATCGGGGTCTTGCAGATGATGGCCAAGGCGATGGGGCGCACGGGGCGTGGGGTCCTCAGGGCGGGGATGGGTTGGACGGGATCAAGGCGCGATTGGCAAGGCGATGCGATGGCAGGGGTTCATGCCACGCGGGCCAGGGCCTGGTGGAGGTCGCGCAGGAGGTCATCGGGGTCCTCGAGCCCGGCGGAGAGGCGCAGAAGGTCGTCGGGGCAGGGGGAGCCGGCGCCCTCGATGGAGGCGCGATGCTCGATCAGGCTCTCGACGCCGCCGAAGGAGGTGGCGCGCTGCCACAGCTCGACCGCGGCGGCCACCGCGATGGCGGCATCGGCGCCGCCGCGCAGCCGGATCGACAGCATGCCGCCGAAGCCGCCCTGCATCTGGCGCCGCGCCAGGGCGTGGTCAGGATGGTCGGGCAGTCCGGGGTAGAGCACCGCCGCGATGGATGGGTGATGCGCGAGGCCCTGGGCGAGATGCATGGCGGTGCGGGATTGCTCGCGGATGCGCAGGTGCAGCGTGCGCAGGCCGCGTGCGAGCAGCCAGGCATCGAAGGGGCTCGCCGCAGAGCCGAGCTGGGCGCGCAGCGCCGCGATGCGGGTCCAGAGCGACGAGGGTCGGGCGGCGGCGAGCACCCCGGCCACCACGTCGGAATGGCCGTTGAGGTATTTTGTGGCCGAATGCATGACGATATCCGCACCCAGGGCCAGGGGGCGGGTGAGCACGGGCGTGGCCGCTGTCGAATCGACGCAGAGGCAGGCGCCGGCGCGGTGTGCGATGCCGGCCACCGCTTCGATATCCGTGATGGTCCAGAGCGGATTCGACGGTGTCTCGATCCAGACGAGGCCAGTCTCACCGGGGCGGATGGCGTTCGCGACGGCATCGAGGTCCGTCATGTCCACATAGGTGATGGTGTGGCCGAGGCGGGCAACGCCGTGCAGCCAGTCGCGCAGCCCCCAGAACATGATGGTGGGGGCGAGGATGTGGGTGGGTGGCAGCGCCATGAAGACCGCGGCGGCCGCAGCCATGCCGGCGCTGAACAGCAGCGCCTCATGGGCGTTCTCCAGCAGCGCGACCTGGCGTTCCGCGTGGCGGACGGAGGCATTGTCGGCGCGGCCATAGACGCTACCCGCGCCGTAGCCATTGTCGGCGTCGCGCAGGTAGGTGGTGGACATGTCCATCGGCGGCAGCAGCCCGGTGCTCTGGGGCGCCGCGCCGGTGCCGCGTGCCGCGATGGATCGGGCGGACACGGGATGGCGGGGCTGGTCCATGGGATCATCCTGTCGGGCCATTGCGCCCGGTGGTTGGTCGCAAAACGCCATGGCTTAGACGAAGGTTGCGCCCATGCTCCTGCTTCGCCGCCTTATGCCCCCAGGTTACGCCCCGGTTGCCCCGCCCTTTACAAAGGGCGAAAATAAAAGAATGGGGTCCGGGGAAATTCCTTTCCCCGGCCTTGCTTTCTCATTGAGGTGGTCCCCCATGGTCCCGCGCTATTCCCGCCCGCAGATGGATGCGATCTGGTCTCCGGCCGAGCGTTTCCGCATCTGGTTCGAGATCGAGGCCTTGGCGGCGGAGGCCATGGCGCAGATCGGCACCATCCCCGCCGAGGCCGCGCGCGTGATCCGCGCCAAGGGCGCCCCGCGCGCCGCAGCGATCGATGCCGAGGCGGTGGAGGCGATCGACGCGATCGAGCGTGTGACGCGCCACGACGTGATTGCCTTCCTGACCTACATGGCCGAGGGCATCGGCCCCGAGGCGCGCTTCATGCACCAGGGCATGACGAGCTCGGATGTGTTGGACACCGCGCTGGCGGTGCAGATGACGCGGGCGGCGGATTTGATCATCGCCGATCTCGACGCGCTGCTGGCGGCGCTGCGCTTGCGCGCTTTCGAGCACAAGTTCACCCCCACCATTGGCCGCAGCCACGGCATCCATGCCGAGCCCACGACCTTCGGTTTGAAGCTCGCTGGCCATTACGCGGAGTTCGCGCGCAACCGGGCGCGGATGGTGGCCGCGCGGGCCGAGATCGCGACCTGCGCGATCTCCGGCCCGGTGGGCACGCAGGCTTCGGTGCACCCCTCGGTGGAGGCGCATGTCGCCGCCGCGCTGGGCCTGGCGGT
>JBKJNV010000074.1:0-2537 GCA_046593435.1 Roseomonas sp. | reverse complement strand
AGACCACGCCGGTCCGCCGCTCGCCGATGCTCCGCTGTCCACGCCATTCCGCCGCCCCCGCGAATCGACCACAGGGACAGCGAATCATAACCGATTCAGGGGATTCAACTTCTTTTGGGATGGGCTCTTAGCCGCCATCATGCCTCGCCGGAGCGACGCTTTGGCGCCGATGCCGTGCTGGCGATGGCGTTCGGTCTTGCCTACACAGCCTTCAGCGAGTGGCTGAAGATCGCAATTCGTGCATCCTGGGCGTACTCAGACCTCATGCCGGTGGTCGGGCTCGGAGGCTTCAAACTGGGCCTGTCACCGATCGCGCAGTGGATCGTCGTGCCGGTGCTGGCCTTCGCTTGGATGCGTTGCGGCGCATCTCACCGACCTGGCAATAAAGAGGCGACAGTCTGATGGACGGCATGATGGGCGGCGGCTGGATGATGCTTGGGATGGGCGCCCTCTGCCTACTCTTGGTCGTGCTCCTTGTGTTCAGCATCGCAGCGCTTGCGAAGTGTCTGTTCTTCGGCGATCGGCGATCGGCGCTGAGCAAGCCACCATCGGGGGATTCGCCGCTTCGTCACCTGCACCGACAGCGGCACCGCTTCGAGGCCTAAAGTCGACGCGCTTTGGTTGCGCTTCGAGGCCCATTCATCGACCTCTGCGCTCACTGTGCTGCAAACGCCGGGGTACTTTGTCGTTGGACAACCCGCCGGAGCCGGGACAGTCCACGTCGGCGGCGGACGATCGTCCGGTTATCATCATCACCGGACTCGTTGCGTCCACCCCCCCCAGGGCAGGGCAATCCCTGCTGAGATTAGAGCCGTCGGGTTGAACCCGCGCCCCATGTCGTCGATTCTTTCGTTGACCATGACGGGCGGCGCGCAAACCTCAGCGACATCGAGGCAGAGCCCCTTCTCCACGCCTGTTCACATGGATGGGGGCAGCTCCAGAATTTATGTCGAGTGATGCATCTAGCATGCAGGTCCCAACGTAGGGCGGTGGAGCGTCAAGCAGCGGCGCCCGCGTCCAACGGGAGGACCTAGCCCCATGCGTTTTCTATTTGCCGGCATCGCTGTCGGCCTTCTTGTGCTTGGGGCCGCGCAGGCTTCCGCTCAAGACAGCGGCGCTATTCGGCTCCCCACGGCGGAGAGCTTTGTGCCGAGCACCACCTCGGGACGCCTACTGCTGACTGGCGGCGTCACGATGTTCGAGGGCGCATCTGGCGGAGGTCTCGTCCCTTGGGCGACGATCGGCGGCTACGGCACGCGCGACGAAATCGGCGCTTCCGCCTTCGGGACCTACATCCCGCTGCGCGATTATCGCGCAACGAGCTTCGGTGGTCTGGTGGGGCTCTACAACAGGGTCGAGCTTTCGTATGCGCGGACGGAATTTAACACGCAGCGAGTCGGCGGCGACCTTGGGCTGGGCAATGATTTTGCCTTCGCTCAGGATGTGTTTGGCGTAAAGCTGCGGCTGTTTGGTGACCTTGTGCTGGACCAGGATAGCCTCTTGCCGCAGGTTGCAATTGGCGCTCAGTACCGGCAGAACAACCGTGAAACGGTCGTGCGCGCAGTGGGCGCCCGGCGGGACGCAGATGTCGATTTCTACATCGCGGCGACTAAGCTGTTCCTTGACCAGAGCCTGTTGGTGAACGCCACGCTGCGCGCGACGCGCGCGAACGAATTCGGCTTTCTGGGCTTTGGCGGTGCGCGCAACGACAACTATCAGATCATGCCGGAAATTTCGGTGGCCTACCTGGTGACCCGCAATCTGGCGGTCGGCGCGGAGTACCGGCGACGCCCACTGAACCTTGGTGTGTCGACCTCGCGCAACGCGTTCGACATCTTTGCCGCATATGCGCTGTCCAAGAACGTGTCGGTCACGCTCGCCTATGTCGATCTCGGTGAGATTGTACAGGCAGCCGCGCCCCGCAGGCAGCGCGGCGCGTACATCTCGATTAGTGCTGGGTTCTGATTCAGCGCACCAACATGAGGCACATCACCATGCTCCGTACTGTCGTATTCGCGGGCTTGCTCCTCGCGTCCTTCGCCACCATCCATCCCGTCCGCGCGCAAACAGCCAGCGAGGTCTATCCGACCATATCCAACCCGGCGGTGCTGCAGGATTTCGGCGGTGTCGAAGGCATTCGCGCGCTGATGGAGGATTTCGAGCGTGAATTGCTGGCTCGGCCTTCGATGCGGCCTTTCTTCGCTAACCGCGATAATACTCGGCTAAAGGCACTGCTGGTACAGCAGGTCTGCCAGATCCTGGGCGGCGGTTGCACTTACACCGGCCGCACCATGCTTGAGTCACATACAGGCATGGGTGTCACACAAGCGCATTTCTATGCGCTGGTGGAGGCGGTTCTGTGATGCGAATGGTATCCGGCGATGTTCCATCGACGCCTGCAACGCCTCCACCAGCGCATAGAAATGCGCCTGTGTAACACCCATGCCTGTATGCGACTCTAGCATGGTGCGGCCGGTGTAAGTGCAGCCGCCGCCCAGGATCTGGCAGACCTGCTGTAGCAGCAGTGCCTTTAGCCG
>JBKJNV010000017.1:0-3167 GCA_046593435.1 Roseomonas sp. | reverse complement strand
CGACGCCACCGGCTTCCTGCACGATGCGCGCTTCAGCCCGGAGAAAAGCCTCCGCCAGATCGACCCCGCCCACATGGCCCACAGCTTCGCCATCAACGCGACCGGCCCCGCCCTGCTCATGAAGCATTTCCTGCCGCTGCTCGCGCGCGACGAGCGCGCGGTCTTCGCCACGCTGTCGGCCCGGGTCGGCTCCATCGCGGACAACAAGATCGGTGGCTGGACCAGCTATCGCGCGGCCAAGGCGGCGCTGAACCAGATCATGCGCAACGCCTCGATCGAACTCGCCCGCACCCATCGCGGCGCGATCTGCGTCGCGCTGCACCCGGGCACGGTGGCGACCCCGCTGTCCGGCCCCTTCGCGAAGGCGGGCCTCGATGTGCAGACGCCCGCCCAATCCGCCGAGCGCCTGCTGGCAGTCATCGCCGCGCTGACGCCCGCGGATACAGGCGGCTTCTTCGACCACAAGGGCGAGCCGATCCCTTTCTAGAGCAGCGCCTCCACATCACCCTGCATCGTATCCGGTGCCACAGTGGGCGCGAAGCGGCCGCGCACCCGTCCCTGCCGGTCGATCAGGAATTTTGTGAAATTCCACTTGATCGCGGACCCCAGCAGCCCGCCCTTTTGCCGCTTCAACCAGACGAAAAGCGGATGCGCGCGCGGGCCGTTCACCTCCACCTTCGCGAAGACCGGAAAGGTCACGCCGAAGCGGTCCGTGCAGAACATCACGATCTCCGTATCGCCCCCCGGCTCCTGCCGGCCGAACTGGTCGCAGGGAAAGGCGAGCACCGAGAAGCCGCGCGCACCATACGCGTCCTGCAGCCGTTGCAGCCCAGCATATTGCGGGGTGAAGCCGCAGCGCGATGCCGTGTTCACCACCAGCAGAACCTGGCCGCGATACGCGTCCAGCCGCCGCTCCGCCCCGCCTGCCAGGCGCGCGGAAAACGCCGCCAGACCCTGCTCGCTCATGGCTTGCGCGCGCTCGCCAGCACATAATCGAGCGCGCTGTAGACGGTCGCGGCGTCCACCGGCAGCAGCGCGGCATAGGCGAGCTGCCCAGGCAGCGGCAGGCGGCGGAACAGCGCCCGGTCCTGCCGCAGCGCGCGATGCCAGCCGGGAAACACATCATCCCCGATAGGCCGCACCTCCACATCGGCAAAGCCCGCCGCGGACAGCTTTCCCGCATAGCCCTCCCGCTCATCGGCATTGGCGTCGGTGACGGAGAAGATGCGCGCGAAGACCGGCCAGGTGCAGGCCTGCCACCGCCTGCCCCCGGGCGTGGATGCGGGCGCCGCGCGGACCAGGTCCGCCAGCACCAGCCGCCCTCCGGGGCGCAGCACGCGCAACGCCTCGGCGAGAAACGCCTCGCGCGTGTCGAAATGAAAGGCGCATTCGACGGCGGTGACCACATCCGCGCTGGCATCGGACAGCGGCAGGGCGGTGGCGGAGCCCTCGATCAGCGTGACCCGCCCCGCCATGCCGCGCCGCGCCACCCGCGCGCGCGCGATCCGCACCTGCACCGGCGTGACGTTGACGCCGGTGATGCGCCGCGGCGCGAACCTGTCGACCCAGAGCATGTCCTGGTCCGCGAAGCCGAAGCCCACATCCACCACCTCATCGCGCGGCCCCATCTGCGCCGTCTCGGCCACCAGCATGGCGAGTGCGGCGCAGGCCTCGTCGATGGTCTGCGCCTCGCGCCAATACCCGAGGTTCAGCCACAGCCCGCGCTCGGTGAAGGCGCGCGTCGCAAGCCGGCTGTAGAGCGCTCGCGGGTCCGGCCAAAAGCCGCGCCGCGTGCCGGGCGATCGCTGTCCCTGGGCCATTCGCATCCCCTCCGAAGTCTTCCAGATGGGCACGCCGCAGGCGCTGCACAGCCGGGGTGCGGCGCCTCAGGGGCTTGACCGCGCAACCGTGAAAAGCCACGGCATGCGCCCGACCCGCAAGACGGAGTGTCCCCCATGCCCACGCCCATCGCCCTCGGCATCATCGGCTTCGGCATCATGGGTGAGCGCCTGCTGCGCGCCGCCCTCGGCCACGCCACCGACCATGTGCGCGTGACCGGCGTGTGGGACCCCTCACCCGGCGCTGCGGCACGGCTCACGGCCGTGGACGCCGCCGTGCCGATGCTCGCCTCCGCCCAGGCGGTGATCGACGCCTGTAACTGCCTCTACGTCGCCGCCCCGCCCGCCGCGCATATCCCGCTGGCCGAGCAGGCCCTGGCCGCCGGCCGCGCTGTGTTCCTGGAGAAGCCGCTGGCGACCGACCTGCCCGCCGCCCGCGCCTTCGTCGCACGGGCCGGGGGCGCGCGTGCGGCGGTGAACTTCCCCATGGCCTCCTCGCCGGCCGTCGCGCAGCTCTCCGCCTGGCGCACTGGGATGACACCCGAGCGGCTTGCCATCGCCGTCGGCTTCGCGACCTGGCCGCGCGGCTGGCAACAGGATGCCGCGAGCTGGCTCGCGCGCCGCGCCGAGGGCGGCTTTACGCGCGAGGTGGTCTCCCACTTCCTGTTCCTCACCCGCCGCCAGCTCGGCCCGCTCGCGCTCATCGATGCCGCCACGACATACCCGCCGGGGGATGGCAGCGAGACCGCGATCCGCGCGCGCCTCACCGCCGGCGGCGTCCCGGTGACGCTCACCGGCGGCGTAGGGATCACCCAGAATGATGACGAGAACAGCTGGGTGCTGAACGACGCCATCCGCCTGCGCGACTGGTCCTACGCCGAGAAGCGCGGCGCGGACGGCGCCTGGGCGTCCGCCCCGGACGCGCTGCCGAATGAGCGGATGCGCCCGATGGTCCTGCGTGGCCAGCTGGCCGGCGTCGCCGCCATGACGCGCGGCGAGCCGCACCCCCTGGCCACGCTGCACGAGGCGCTGGAGGTGCAGGAGATCGTGGAGGCCATCCTGCGGAAGTGAGCCAACCCATCCGTGCCCCGCCGAGCACCGATTGCCCGCACTTGAGGGCACCAAATCGGGCCGCGCTCTCGCGCGGACCGCCCGCCGCGAACGCGGCGCGCGCCTAGTGGCGCGAGGCAAGCACGCGAAGCGTGCGCCCGCCGCCTGAGCGACTGTGTCGCGCGTCAAGTGTCGCACCGTCTTGCGATGGTCTGCCGCTGGTCTGTCCGCATCAAGGCGGGCGCTGCGCGCCCCCGCCTGCGGCGGCTGCGGCCTTGA
>JBKJNV010000012.1:0-3363 GCA_046593435.1 Roseomonas sp. | reverse complement strand
AAGACGGCGAGGGCGACCGAGGTGATCTTCATCGCCTCGCCGATGCCGAGGAACAGCATCAGGGCGGGGACCAGTGCCGCCTTGGGGATCGGGCGGAGCAATTCCACCAAGGGTTCCAGCAGGCGATGCACCCCCGTCCACCACCCCATCGCGACGCCGGCCGCGATGCCGAGCGCGCTGCCGATCGCGAAGCCCGCGAAGACCAGCAACAGGGTGGCAAACAGTGGCGCAGCGAAGTCTCCACTTGCCAGCAGGTCCCACAGGGCGGCGCCGATCACGCTGGGCGGCGGCAGCAGCGCGCGGCGGATCAGCCTGGCCTCGACCGCCCATTCGAGCGCGAACAGCAGGAGTGCAAGCAGCGCCACCCCCGGCAGCCAGCGGAGCGCGCTACGCATCGGGGCGCGCCAGCAGTTTCTCGAGCAGGGTGCGGCGCAGGTCCAGGAAGCGCGGCAGAGCGCGTGTCGCGATCGGGTCGCGCGGGCGCGGCAGGTCGACCTCGAAGATGTCCGAAATGCGTGATGGCCGGTGGGTCAGCAGCGCAATGCGGTCGGCGAGGTAGATCGCTTCCTCCACATCATGCGTCACCAGCATCACGGTGAGCTTGCGCCTGGTCCAGATGTCGAGGAACAGCGCGTGCAGGTCCAGCCGCGTGAGCGCGTCGACGGCGCTGAACGGTTCGTCGAGCAGCAGCATCGCGGGTTCAGCCGCGAGCGCGCGGGCGATCGCGACGCGCTGCTGCATCCCCCCCGAAAGCTGCCACGGGAAGTGGTCGCCGAAGCCCGCGAGACCCACCTGGCTCAGCGTATCCTCGGCGATGGCGCGCGCGCGGCGCTTGCCCAGGCGGTGCTCGGTCGCGAAGGCCACGTTGTCGCGCACGCTGCGCCAGGGCAGCAGGGAGCGGGTGTATTGCTGGAACACGTAAACCGCTTCGGGCGGGGGCTGCGTGATGGCGCGGCCGGCGATGTGGACCCTGCCCGCATCCGGCGACATCAGCCCGGCGGCAATCTGCAGCAGGGTGGATTTGCCGCAGCCTGACGGGCCGAGCACGGCCATGAATTCGCCTTCCCGCACGCCCAGCGTCGCGGCGCGCATCACCGTGGTGCCGCCGAAGGATTTCTGGATGGCGTCGAGGCTCAGGAAATCCATGCAGACCCGGTCCAGGGGCCATGGGGCGGGATCATCGGGCAGACGCAACACGCAGGCGGACGCGCGGGCGCATGGCGGGACTCAGAAGCCAAGGGATGCTGCGGCTTCCGCATAGAAGGCGCGGCGGGCGAGCGGCACCGGGTGCCGCGCGGCCGTACGTTCGAGCAGCAGCACCGCGTCCGCGCGACGCCCGGCGCGCATGGCGCTGTCGAGGAATAGCTGGGCGAGCACATCCTGCTGCGCGTGGCTGCCGCCCAGGCGCGGCAGGTCGCCCAGGGCCGGGCGCAGCGCATCAACGGCGGCGGCGTGGTCGCCACGCGCGTGGTGCAGCACCGCCTGACAGGCCGGCAGCGCCGCGCGGCGCAAGGTTGCGGCCGGCCCTGGCAGTGCGCGGTCTGCGACCTCATGGATGGCATCGAGCATGCGCTCGGCCGCGCCGAAGCGGCCTGCGCGGGTCAGCGCCATCATCCAGTGCGGCAGGGTGAAGGCCGAGGCGGTGTCGCCGATGCGCGCTTCGGCAAGCTCGGCCAGTTCCTCCCACCGGTCGCCGGGTGCGACGCCGCGCAGCCCCAGGCGGAACAGCATCGAGCAGGCATTTTGCATGTCGATGTAGAGGTCCGGCTGCGCCTGGGTCAGCGCGCTTTGCGCGTTGCGGAAGCCGGTGTCGTAGAGGTGCAGCACGCGGGCGTGGTCGCCCTGCTCCAGGGCGTACAGCGCCTCGTGCCACCACAGATGATGCTTGAGGTTGTTGCCTGGCGCCCAGTGCGGTTGCAGCCGGGCCACCCAGGCGGTGCCCTCCGCGCGGCGGCCCTGCATCTCGAACACATGCGCGACGGCATGCGCGGCCCAAAGGTCAGCGGGGTCAGCCTCGATCGCGGCGCGGCCATAGGCCTCGGCCGTGGTGTAGAGCCCGGCTTCCTCATGCGCGAAGGCGCGGCAGCCGAGCAGGCGGGAGGCGCCGGGCATGGCCGGGTCGATGCGCGGCAGGACCTGCTCGGCAATGGCCAGCATGCGTTCGGCGGCACCCTGCCAGAAGGCGGTGAAATGGTGCAGGCGAAAGGCCAGCACATCCTGCGGATGGGTGGCCAGGATCGCCTCCCACCCAAGCAGTGCCTGGTGCGGGTCGCCGGCGGCCCAGGCGGCGAGTGCGCGTGCGTGTGCCCGTTCGCGCGGCGTGCCGGGAAGTGCTGCCGCGCGCGCTGCGGCAGCGGCCGCGCGCGGCATGGTATCGGCGCGGAAGCCCAGCATGGCGAAGCTGCCCGCGAGCACCTGGGCCATCGGTGCCTCCGGGTCGGCCGCCAGCATCGGGGCAATGCGCGCCCCCGCATCGGCGGCGTAGTGCAGATAGCCCTGCACGGCGTGGTCGAAGGCGGCGGCGGCCTCGGCCGAGGCGATGGTCAGCGGCAGTCCCTGCGCGTCGTGGTGCATGGCGCGCGCGCTCAGCTGCCGGTGGAACCGAAGCCGCCGGCGCCCCGCGCCGAGGCTCCGGAGAATTCCGCCACCACCGAGAAGCGCGGCCGGAGAATTGGTACGAACACCATTTGGGCGAAGCGCTCGCCCGGTTCGAGGATGATGGGTGCTGCACCCCGGTTCCAGGCGCTGACCAGGATGGGGCCGGTGTAGTCCGGGTCGATCAGCCCAACGAGATTGCCCAGCACCAGCCCCTTGCGATGCCCCAGGCCCGAGCGCGGCAGCACCATTGCCGCCATGCCAGGCTCTGCCATGTGCACGGCGAAGCCGGCCGATACGAGCACGGGCGGCGCGCCGGATTCCAGGGCGAGCGGTGCATCGATGCAGGCGTGCAGGTCGATCGCGGCCGCCATGCCCGACTGGTAGCGCGGCAGGCCCCAGCCTTGCAGCCGCGAGTCCAGCACCTTCAGTTCCACGGCCAGTTCATTCATGCGGCAGGTGCTCCCTACCGCCGATCTAGCCTGATCCCGGATCGCTTGGCGAGGCTCAGGGCTGCCGGAGGGGACCATCGGCGGCTCACGGCGCAAGGCGCGCCTGAGGTCGCCGCATCATGTCGCGGTGAGGCGCTGCCCCTCGGTCAGGGCGGAGAAGAAGCGGAGATCCTCGGCAACCAGGTCATTGACCAGGACCGTGCCCTTTTCGGTCAAGGACAGGCAGACGCGACGACGATCGGTGCCGTGAAGGTAGCGGCGCACGAGCCCTGCCGCCTCAAGCGCGGCGAGCTTGCGCAGCGCGGTGCTCTGGGGC
>JBKJNV010000004.1:0-10006 GCA_046593435.1 Roseomonas sp. | reverse complement strand
GGCAGCCAGCCTCTCGGATCCCACGGCCTCGGGTTGAGGTCTTCGAACGCGGCAGCGCCAGGCCGGCACCACCGCACCCGCGTCCGCCTCGCCCAGCGCTTCACCGCCCGCTTTCGCACGTTCACGGCCATGCTCGGCGCCGGCGTCGTTGCCTGCATCATCGGCGCGGGTCCCGCCGCGGCGCAGACGCATGCGCCGCAGGGTTTCGTGCCCATCGCTGCTCAGCAGCGCACCACCGCCGCGCTGCGCCCGATCAACATGGTCGTCGACCCGCTTGCGGCGGCACCGGCCCTCGCGCTGCCACCCGGTATGGCGATCGCGACGCTGCGCACCGGTGCCGCGCCGCCGCCTTGGGTGGCGACACCCAGCATTCCCGCGCTGACCGACGCGGCCCTTGCCGCCCGCGGCTCGCCGCGCGCTGCCTGCCTCAATGCGCTGCGCACCGCCGAGCGGCGGCATGATCTGCCCGCGGGGCTGCTTGTGGCCATCGGCCTGAACGAGTCCGGCCTGCACGCCCATGCACTGAGCATCCGTGGCCGTGCCCATTTCCCCAACAGCCGCGCCGAAGCCGAGCGCCTGCTGCTGGCCAGCGGCGGGTCTTCGGTGATGGCCGGGTGCTTGCAGATCAATGCCGGCGTGCATGCCCGTGGCCAGACCTGGCCACTGGACCCGAACGCGGCGGCCAACTGGGCAGCTGATTTCCTGCGCGGCCACCACCAGCGCAGCGGGGATTGGGTTGAGGTTCTGCGGCGCTGGCATGGCGCATCCCCGCAAAACGCCGGCATCTATGCCTGCCGTGTCCGCGGCAAGCTGGAGGTGGTGCAGCCGGACAGCCCGATTTTCGCGAACCAGCGTTGCGCTCCGGCGCAGATGGCGCGGTTGCGCCAGAACGGTGCCGCGCACCTGGAAATCGCCGAAGCGCCCTGACCCCGGCACGGCTTGAGTGCCGAGCGTCATGGCAGCCCCTGGGCGACAGAAGGGTATCCGCGTCGATTGATTTCGGTTGATCGGCGCGCTGCCCCGTGCGGTGCTTGGCCTGCGCGCCCCGTGCGCCCTGGAGATGCCCGCCATGATTTCTCGCCGTGCCCTGCCCGGACTTCTTGGCCTTGCCGCCGTGCCATCCCATGCGCAGGGCTTTCCCGACCGGCCGGTGCGCGTGATCGTGCCCTTCCCGCCTGGCGGGCTCACCGACATCATGGCGCGGCTGCTGGCTGAACGGCTGGGGGCGAACTGGCAGAGGCCGGTGGTGGTGGAAAACCGCGCCGGCGGCAATGCGCTGATCGGTGCGGATGCCGTGGCCAAGGCCGCGCCCGATGGCCACACCCTGCTCGCGATGACGATGGCGCATACGGTCAATGTCGCCCTGTTCCCGAACGCGCCCTATGATTTTTTGCGCGATCTGGCCGCCATCTCGGTGCTTGGCTCCCTTCCGCTGGTGGTCACGGTCGCGGAGGGGCATCCGGCGCGTGATCTCGCCGCGCTCGCTGCCATCACCCGTCAGCGCAGCGTGAGCTGCGCCTCCTCAGGTGCCGGTTCGCCGCCGAATTTGGGGCTGGAGCTGTTTCGGCGCGAGGCGCGTTCGGGTGCGAACCTGCTGCATGTGCCCTATCGCGGCGGCGCGCCGGCGGTCACGGACCTGGTCGCGGGGCATGTCGAGATGATCGTGGCGAACCTGCCCGAGGTGATCGCCCAGCTGCGCGGCGGCCGGCTGCGGGCGCTGGCCGTCACCGCGCCCACGCGCCACGCCCTGCTGCCAGCGGTACCCACCACGGCCGAGGCCGGGATGCCCGGCCTGCTGATCGGCAACTGGACCGGCGTGATGGTCCCGGCCGCGACACCGGAGCCGGTTCAGGCCACGCTCGAACGCGCTGTCCTCGGGGCACTCGCCGACCCGGGGCTGCGCCAGCGCGCCGAGGAGGGGGGATTCGACATGCTCGGCCATGATCGCGCCCGCAGTGCGCGGTTCATGCGCGATGAGGTGGCGCGCTGGGCAGCGGTGGTGGCGGAGTCCGGGATGCGTCCGGATTGATCGGCGCCCATTTGATTCACTCGGGCCCCTGCCAATCACCGCGGCGACGCGCTACATTGGGTCGGTGAACCAGCTTTCCCCGCCGCGGACGCGCATCACGATCGAGATCGTGTTCGACCTTGTCTGCCCCTGGTGCTTCCTGGGTGTCCGGCGGCTGGTGCGGATGCTGCGCGCGCGCCCCGAAGTGCTGGCCGATCTGCAATGGCGGCCCTTCCTGCTCAACCCCGACATCGCGCCCGAGGGCGTGGCCCGGCAGGACTACCTGGTGCGGAAATTCGGCGGCGAGGACCGCGCGCGGCGACTGCACGCCGCCATCGCCGATGTCGGCCGCGCCGAGGGGATCCATTTTCGCTTCGAACGCATCCGTCGCATCCCTTGTTCGCTGGACGCCCATCGCCTGGTGCGGTTTGCCCAGGCGCATGGCGTGGCCGAGACGCTGGTGGACCAGCTGTTCGAGGCCTATTTCCTGGACGGCGCCGATATCGGCGCGACCGAGGTGTTGGTGGAGCTTGCCGCCATTGCGGGGCTCGATGCGCAGGCGGCGCGGGCGTTTCTGCTCAGCCGCGCGGAGTCCGAGGCGGTGCATGCGGACAACCTTCGCGCGCACCGGCTGGGCATCAATGGCGTGCCCTGCTTCGTGATCGATGGCCGCCACGCGATCGCCGGCGCGCAGGAGCCTGAGGTGCTGGAGCGCCTGCTGGATGTGGCGATCCTGTCGGCGTAACTATCGGGTCCTGCAAAGCGCAAGCTCGGATTGACACTCCGGCGATACCGCCGCCCTCTAGCGACCGACGCAATGGACCATCCTGATCGACTTCTCTTCTTCATCGGTATTTACGTAATTACCCCAGTGGTTTAAGCAATCTTCCATATCTTCCATATCATATTCATAGAGGCCATAATTCGGGTCGAAGTAGAACACTTGCTCCATAGCCCGGTTGAAGTATATTCCTACTGAGTGGCGCGGCAAAAGCACGTTGAAATAAATAGCACTGTCAAATATGTTATCCATATCCAACGTATCATCTACGGATTTATCGAATTTTATTTTCAGACCTGCCTGATCGAATACGAGTTTTTCTCTTTCAGGCGTGGAGTTCGCGGGGGAGTTGGTGATCGGAAAACACTTGAGGTAGACAGCCTGTGCGATCGAGATGTGCAGTAATTCGCGGCCGTCCATGACCCGCGCCGAGCCCTCCATCCCGTGCTGCATCGATAGCTTGATCCAGCGGCAGGTCATCGCGAGGCAGTAGCCTCGAACCCGCGTCTCCGCGCCCTTGGGCGTCCTCCCGCCCGCATAGGGGTTGAAGCCGTTTTTCGACGCGAAGACCTTACGCTTGAAACTTACGGGCTTGGGCATCGAAGACTCCACTGCAGCGAGCTGGCGAAGCCCTGATTTTCAGCCGTCCCCGTAAGTACGGCGGAGATCAATCATGGCATGAGCAGCGGGCTTGTTGAAGCTGCTTTCGAAACGAAGCGCAGGGTTCAGGATGGATCTCGGGCTTCGCGGCGGAGGGCGACGCCCTGGTATCGCGTGCCATTTCGCTCGTGGAGGTGCGATGACCCGCCTGCCGCGCCCATGGTGCGGGGGAGACGCGCTCTCCGACGGGGGGCGACGCGAAGTCCCCTGCCCGGGCGCTACGCCCGCCGCCACATCGCGCCGTCGCACTGCGCCGCGCCCTCCGTCTCCAGCTTGATCAGGTGCGCAGTCAGGCTGCGCGCGGCGGCGGAGACCAGCTTCGCGTCCAGCGCCGGGCCGTAGACCGGCATCACCAGGGCCTCCACGGTCGCGGGGCCGTGGGTGGCGAGCGCATCCACCACGCGCTGCTCACGCTCGCGCCGATGCGCGGCCAGGGCAGCGACATAGCCGGCGGGCTCGGGGATGGCGGGGCCGTGGCCGGGCAAATAGGGACCATCGCCGGCGCGGGCGGCCAGCGTCGCGAGGCTGGTCATGTAGTGCGCCATGTTGCCGTCCGGTGGGCTGACCACCGTCGTGCTCCAGCCCATCACATGATCGGCGCTGAACACCACGCCGCCATCCATGGCGAAGCACAGGTGGTTGGCGCAGTGGCCAGGGGTGTGGATTGCGGTCAGGCGGTAGTCGTCGCCCTCCACCACCGCGCCATCGGGCAGCACCTCGTCGGGGGTGAAACCGTGGTCGCCGCCCTCGGCCTCGGGTGCGTGGCGGCCGAAGCCCAGGGTGGGCGCGCCGGTCAGTGCCTGCAGGGCGGCGGCACCGGGGGAATGGTCGCGGTGGGTGTGGGAGATCAGGATGCGCTCGATCACCTCGCCCGCCGTCGCCGCGCGGATGGCGGCGAGGTGCGCGGCATCGACCGGCCCGGGGTCCAGCACGGCGACGCGGCCGCGGCCGATGATGTAGGTGTTGGTGCCGCGGAAGGTGAAGGGGCCGGGATTGGCGCAGATGATGCGCCGCACGCCGGGGGCCGCGTCCTCCACCGCGCCGTGCGGCAGGGTGTCGTCGCGCAGATGGATCAGGCTCATCAACTTCTCCGCTGCCATTCGCGATGCAGGATATACAGGCCGGCGGCCACGATCAGCGCAGCGCCGAGCAAGGTCGAGAGCCCGGGGATGTCACCCCAGACCGCCCAGCCGAGCAGCATCGACCACACGATAGCGCCATAGGAATAGGGCCCGAGGGCGGAGACCTGCGCGGATGCATTCGCCTCGGTGATCATCACCTGAGCGATGCCGCCGAACAGGCCCACGCCAAGCAGCAGCAGCCATTCCGGCCCCGTCGGCGTGACCCAGACGAAGGGCAGCGCGAGCCCGGTCATCAGCGTCATCAGCACCGATTGCCACAGCACGATGGTCGTCGATGTCTCGGTCGAGGACAGCCCGCGCACCAGCAGCGTCGTGATCGCCGAGAAGAAGCCGTTGCTCACCGCAGCGATGGTGCCGATCAGCACGACGGAGGCCGCACCGGCCGCAAAGGCGCCCTGCCCCAGCGCCATGATGAGGATGCCGCCAAACCCCACCAGCACCGCGGCCCAGCGATGGATGCCGACCCGCTCGCCCAGGAACGGGATGGCCAGCAGCGTCACGAACAGCGGCGAGGTGTAGGTGAGTGCGACCTGTTCGGCGAGCGGCAGCACGCTGAGCGCGTAGAAGCCGCAGCCCATCGCGGCGGTGCCGCTCAAGGCGCGCAGCACATGGCCGGGGAAGCGTTTGGTCCGCAGCGTGCCCCAGGCGTTGCCGCGGTACACCATGGCGAAGACCACAGGCAGCGCGAGGGCGGAGCGGAAGAACATCATCTCGACGAAGGGGATGCGGTCGCTCGCCTCCTTGGCGAAGGCGCCCATGATGGTGAACAGCGCCGTTGCCCCCAGCATCAGCGCCGCACCGCGACGGATATCGTGGCGCAGCGGATTTGCGGGGTCCATCAGCTGCGCTCCGCAGCGCGGCGGATGCGCTCACGATGGAGGTTGTACACGCCGGCGGTGATGACCAGCGATGCCCCGGCAAGTGTGCTCCAGGCCGGCACCTCGGACCAGATGAGGAAACCGATGCCGATCCCGTAGAGGAAGGGCGTGTAGTCATAGGGGGCGAGGGTCGAGACCGGGGCCAGCGCGAAGGCCCGGTTGAACAGCAGGTGTGCCACCGCGTTGGCCGCGCCGAAGACGAGCAGTGCGATGATGATGCCGGTGCCTGGCAGCCCCTCCCCGGGCGGGGGGAAGACCGGCAGCAGGATCAGCCCCATCGGCACATGCGCCGCCATGAGCCAGAAGGCGATCGCGGCGGGGGTGTCGGTGCGGCTGAGCACGCGGGTCCAGATGCGGGTCACGGCCATGACGCAGGTGGCGACCAGCAGCACCGCCGTCTCGATGCGCCACAGATCACCGCCCGGGTTGAGCATGATCAGCACGCCGATGAAGCCGACCCCGGTCGAGGCCATGCGGCGCCAGCCCACCGTCTCGCCCAGCATGGGGATGGCCAGCAGCGTCATCAGCAGCGGCGTCGCGCAGGCGACCGCGTAGCTGTCACCGAGCGGCATGCCATTCGCCCAGGCCCAGTACCAGCTGGCCGAAACGCAGCAATGCGCGAGGCTGCGCTTGGTCAGCAGCCGCCGGTCGCGCGGGATGATCCCCCGCCCGCGCGTGATCATCAGCAGCACGGCACCGCCGATGACGCCGCGGCAGATCATGGCCATGGCGGCGCCGATTTCCGGCAGCACCCATTTCACCGTCGCATCCGCAAGCGTGATGACGAGGTAGCCGATGACGACCAGGCCGATGCCGCGCATCGCCTCGGCGCCCGTCGGCACCGAGAGCGGGCGCGTGTCAGCGCGGTTTTGGGGATTTGGCTTGAGCATCAATGCCCGCGGGCGATGGCATTGGTGAGCGACCCTGCGCCGCGCCGGGCCTCAGGGCGCTCATGCCGGGGCAAGATCGGCTTCGGCGGCCATGCAGGTGCAGCCCTCCGCGTCGCGGCTTTCAGCCAGGATGCGGCCGGCATCGTGGCGGGCGAGGAGCGTGAGGGCGCGGCCATCGAAGCAGGGGCGCAGGCCACGGAAGGCGAACCGCGCGAGGCGGCGGCCGGGTGCGAGGGCCAGGGCATGGGCGGCCAGCAGCGTCGCCTGCAAGGGGCCGTGGACGATCAGGCCGGGATACCCCTCGACCCCCGTCACATAGGGGTGGTCGTAATGGATGCGGTGGCCATTGCCGGTCAGCGCCGAGTAGCGGAACAGCATCAGCGCATCGGGGGTGAGGCTGGCCTCCTCGGCGCCGGGCCAGGCAGGCGCGGGTGGGGCGGGCTTGACCGCCGCGCCCTCGGCGCCGCGATAGACGATGTCGTGCTCCTCGGTGAGCACCGGGCCGCGGTCATTGGTGATGGCGTGGCGGACGGTCACGAAGACCAGCCGGCCCGATCCGCCGGTCTTTTCGGTGATCCGGGCGATGGTGCTGGTGCGGCTGACCGCGTCGCCGGCGCGGAGCGCGTTGTCTTCGAAGGTGAGGCGGCCGCCGGCCCACATCCGCCGCGGCAGGTCGTGGACGGGGGGAAGGAAGCCACCGCGCCGGGGGTGGCCATCCTCGCCGAGCTGGTCGGGCGCACGCCAATCCTGGAACAGCATCCAGTGCCAAAGGGGTGGGATGTCGCCGCTGGGGGTCGCGGTGCCGAACGTGGCGGCCAGGCCATCGACCAGCCGCGCGTCCAACCGATCCTCTCGCGTCTCGGCTTTGCCGAGGTAGTCTTCGTAGGCCACCTAATTCTCCCGGACGAACAGCCTGTAGTTGTCGATGCGGCCACCCTCACGGTAATGCGCCCAGGTCTCCGCGAATAGCGGATGGCGCGAGAAATACTCGATGAAATCGAACTCGCTGCCGCACCACGGGATGCCCGGGTTGGAGGCGACCAGGACGGCGGCGGGCGGGGCGGCGGCGAAATCCTCGGCCACGGTGCGGTAGACGAAGAACTCGGCCCGGCTCATCTCCCAGGTCTGGCGGTAGCGCTCGCCGGAGGCAGGGCAGGTCCTGTTCGCCCCTTGCAGCAGCCACAGGTTCATCGTGCGCAGGGTCATCTGGGCACGGGCGTAGTTGAGCGCTGGGTAGACCGGGTACAGATCGGGGCTGAGGACCAGCACCCGCTCGCCATAGGCTTCCGCGCGCAGCAGGTTCGTCAGGCGCGAGGCGATGTGCTGCGTGAACCAGATCTCGCGCCACGGGGCCTCGCCGCGGGCTGCGAACAGCGCGATGGCGGCGGCCATCACCACGGCGAAGGCGGGCCCCGCCCCGGGGCGGCGGACGGGGGTGACCACGGAATCCAGCCATTGGGCGGTCGCGGCGGCGATGGCGGCGCAGCCGAGGATGATCACGGGGATGGCGTGGTAGCTCCAGCCCTTGTGCTGCACCCAGGCAGAGAGGAAGGCCCCGACGGCCGCGAGCAGCAGCAGGCTCGGCAGGTTCGCGCCGCGTGGCCGAAAGGCGATGCCGATGGCGCATAGCAGGAGCAGCACCGCCGGCCCAAGCACCGGGGACACCAGCACGCCCCAGGCATCGAAGATGCCAAGGTCGGTGTAATATTGCCAGACGAGTGGCACGACGTAGCCAAAATAATCGGGAAACAACAACGGGATCGAGGCCAGATAGAGCATCCAGGCCAGCGCCATCAGCCACGGCAGCGGATCTGCCAGCGCCCGGCGCGGCCCGCGTTTGAGCAGGATGAAGCCCTCGATCAGCGCCGGGACCGCGAGGAAATGCGGCTTCAGGGCAAAGGCGATCGCCGCGAGCAGGGTCACGCCGATGGCCAGGGCGCGCCCGGTGTACAGTCCCTCGATGCGGCGGGCAGCCAGAAATGCGTAGGGAATGGCGCAGATCGCCATGAGGTGCTCGCGCTGGCCGAAATCATACCCGGCCATGACCAGGAGAAGCGGGATGACGGCGCTGAGCGTCGCCGCCTCGATCGGGTCTTCGGCACGGCCGCGGCGCAGCGCGTGGGTCATCCGCCACAGCCCGGCACATAGTGCGAGCATGCAGACGAGCAGCGATTGCGGGCCGTCGAGCGGCGTCCAGGCGGCCAGGGCGGCCGGGATGAGCGTGACGATGAACACCAGCGGCGGGTTCACGTCGATCAGGTCGCGATACAGGCGCTCGCCCGCGAGCCAGCGTTCGGCGAAGTTCAGCACGGCCGCGACGTCATGGTTCATCGGGGGTGCGAGGATGATGGCGACGAAGGCGAGCGCCGGCAGCAGTGCCAGCACGCGCAGCAGCCCTGCCCGCGCCGAAAGCCCGGCGGTGCGGCGGACCGGCAGCATGATCGGTTCGGCCTCAAGCGAGGGTTCGGCGGCTTTGGCGGGCGGTGGCGTCATGGTCCCTGGCGCCGCGCCATCAACGCGGCCAAACCACCATGCCTCGCCTTTGCGGCCAAGGCGAGGCGGCGGGGCCAAGAAAATGCGCCACGCGTCGGTGTCAGTCCGGTCGCGCAAGGCTGGACGCTACCGGCACCCGATGCCAGAAGCCGGGGATGGATGCTGCCGAATACGCGCTGATGGATGCGGTCGAGGACCGCATGTGGTGGTACCGCGCCCTGCGCGCCCGCATCGTCGCGGCACTCGCCAACCGGCCCGGCGCCGAGGGCCCCGTGCTGGATGCGGGCTGCGGCACCGGGGGTATGGCGGCGAGGCTGCTCGCCGCGGGGATGACCCGGCCCATCATTGCCTTCGACTATGTGGTGGAGGCGGCGCAGCGGGCGGGGGCCAAGACCGGCCTGCCGGTCGCGGTGGGCGACATCACGCGCCAACCCTTCCCCGATGCCAGCTTCGGCGCCGCCATCAGCCTCGATGTGCTGGGCCATCGGTCCCTCCAGCCGGCCGACGCGCTTGCGGAGTTGCACCGTGTGCTGGCGCCGGGCGGCACGCTCATCCTGAACCTGCCGGCTTTCGAATGGCTGAAAAGCGCGCATGACGCGCGCGTGCACAATGCGCGCCGCTTCTCGGCGCCGGGCATCCGTGCCCTGCTGGATGATGCGGGGTTCGCCCGGATCGACGCCTACTACTGGAACGCGCTGCTGCTGCCGCTGATGATCCTTCAGCGCAAGGTGCTGGCGCGCAACAAGGAGGGAGCGAGCGACGTCGCCCCCTTCCCGCCATGGTTGGATGCCATATTCCACAGTGTGACGGTCTTCGAACATTGGGCGGCGCGCCAGGGGCTTCGCTTCCCCGCCGGCGGCTCCGTGCTGGTGGTAGCGACGCGGCCGTGAACGAGGAAGACCTGCCGATGGAACCCAACCCGCCCGCCCCTGTCGGGCTGAGTATTGTCGTGCCCGTCTACAATGGCGCCGCGACCGTCGCATTGCTGGTCGAGGCGCTGTCGGCGCTGCGCCCCGAAGGCGGGCTCGAGATCATTTTGGTCAATGACGGCAGCCCGGATAATTCGGGCGAGATCTGCCGTGACCTCGCCGCGCGGGCCACCGTGCCGCTCACCTACATCGAGCATGCGCGCAATTTCGGCGAGCACAACGCGG
>JBKJNV010000620.1:0-4412 GCA_046593435.1 Roseomonas sp. | reverse complement strand
CCCCGCCATCAGCCCGCCACCATCACCCCGGAGGGTCCGCCGCATGAACACCGAAACCGCCTGGGCCGCCATCATGGCCGCCGCCGCCCGCCCCCATGCCGGCGCCATCCGCGCGCGATTCGCCGCCGACCTGGGGCGTGCGGGGCGCCTCACCTATCGCGCGGCGGGCGTGATGGCCGACCTTTCGCGCACCAGCCTCGATGAGACGGCGCTTACCGCGCTGCTGGGCCTCGCCGAGGCGACCGGCGTCGCTGCGCGTCGCGATGCCATGGCGCGCGGCGAGGCGATCAATGCCACCGAGGGCCGCGCCGTGCTGCACATGGCGCTGCGCCAGACGCCGGGTGTGGGCGGGCCTGCCGAAACCACCCAGGTCGCCGATACGCTGGGCCGGATGCGCGTCTTCGCGACCGCCGTGCGGGAGGGCACGATCCTGGGTGCCAAGGGCGCGCGCTTTACCGATGTGCTGAACATCGGCATCGGCGGCTCCGACCTCGGCCCCGCGATGGTCGCGCGTGCCCTGGCGCGGCCGGGCGACGCACCGCGCACGCATTTCCTCGCCAATGTCGATGGCCACGCCTGGGCCATGCTTCGTTCGGTGCTTGATCCTGAGCGCACGCTGGTGCTGATCGCGAGCAAGACCTTCACCACGCAGGAGACCATGGCCAATGCGCGGCTGGTGCGCGCCTGGCTGGTGGATGCGCTGGGCGAGGAGGGCGCACCCGCGCACCTGGCTGCGCTGTCCACCAATGCCAGCGCCACCGCCGCCTTCGGCATCGCGCCCGACCGGGTCTTCGGCTTCCATGACTGGGTCGGCGGGCGCTTCTCGCTGTGGTCCGCCATCGGGATGTCCCTGGCCATCGCACTGGGCTGGGATCGGTTCGAGGCGCTGCTCGGCGGCGCCCGCGCGATGGACACGCATTTCCTGAGCGCGCCGCCGGCGGAAAACCTGCCGCTGCTGCTGGCCCTGGTCGATGTCTGGCACGGCAACGCCATGGGCCACGCGACGCGCGCGGTGCTGCCCTATGACGAACGGCTCGGCCGCCTGCCGGCGCATCTGCAGCAGCTGGAGATGGAAAGCCTGGGCAAGCGGGTGGGGCTGGATGGCGCGCTGGTCCCCCACGCGACGGGGGGGATCGTCTTCGGCGAGCCCGGGACCAATGCGCAGCACAGTTTCATCCAGATGCTGCACCAGGGCACACGGGTGATCCCGGCCGAGTTCATCCTGGTCGCTCACCCCGACCATGCGGAGGCCGCGAGCCACCGCATGCTGCTCGCCAATGGCCTGGCCCAGGCCGAGGCGCTGCTGCAGGGGCGCGACGCCTCTGCCATTGCCGCCGAGATGCGCGCCGCCGGGCGCGATGAAGCCACCATCGCTGCGCTGGTCCCGCACCGCGTCTTCCCCGGTGACCGGCCTTCGGTCACGCTGCTGCTGCCCCGGCTCGACCCGGCATCGCTGGGCGCGCTGATCGCGCTGTATGAGCACAAGGTCGCATCCCTCGGCGCGCTGTGGGGCATCAACGCCTTCGACCAGTGGGGGGTGGAACTCGGCAAGCAGCTCGCCGGCCCGATCCTGGCCGCGCTGGAAGGTGGTGCGCCGCCCGCGCACCCGGCCACGGCGGCGATGCTGGCGGCGATCAACGCCGCCCCGGGATAAGCTCAGGGCCGCCAGGGCAGGGTGATGTCCCCGTGTTTCGCGCGGTGCTCGGCGATCAGCGGCAGGTCCAGCGCCACCGCTGGCCCGCACGGCGCGCGGCGGGCCAGCGCCGCCAGCGCGGTCGTCAGCCGCGCCCAGGTGAAGGCGCGCGTGGCCTGGCGCAACGCGCTGGGATGCGGCGGGTCGAGACCGGGCATGTTCGGGTTGGAGTTGATCTCGTAGATCTGCGCCCGGCCGCCGACCAGGCCGAAATCCGCCCGCCCGAAGCCAAGCCCGGCCAGCTGGAAGGCGCGCGCGAGCACCGCGGCGTGCTGGCCCTGCCGGATCATCTGGTCATGCCGCGCATAGCCCGCCTCATCGACCAACCCCAGCGCGCCGGTCTTTACCATCCAGTGCCCCTCGCTCACCGGCAGGTCCGGCAGGATGACGCCGGCCACGTTGAAGGTGGTGAAGCGCGTCCAGATCCCCGGTGCTACCGGCTCTCCGGCGAATTCGATGACCACCAGCCCCTCCAGCGGCTGGCCTTCCGCCGGCAGCCTGGCGAGTGCGCCCTCCAGCGCCGCCTGGTCGGGCAGCAGGCCGGTGAGCGCTGCGCCGTGATCGGTCTCGGCCTTGAGGAAGACCGGGAATCGCCGCGGCCGCGGCAGCCCATCGGCGCGATAGGCGTCGAAGCCGTTCACCCCCGCCCCATGCAGGGCGCGCAGCAGCGCGTAGCGGAAGCGCGCGCGCGCCGGGTCGTTCAGGGGCAGGAAGCGGTCTGGCTGCGCTGCCATGGCGCGGAACAGGCTGGCGGCCAGCCGCCGCTCATAGGCGGAGAGCCGCTCGATATCGGTGAAGATGTAGCAGCCTGGGGCGAAGCGTTCCGCAGCGAAGAGGGCGTCATAGGTCAGCGGCGCCACGCGCACGCCCTGGCCGCCGCAGTCGCTGGCAACCAGCCAACGCAGCGTATAGGCGTGAAACCCGGTGCCGATGAAATTCAGCATTGGCCAACCCGTACCCCATCCGTTACGACTACACGCTTCGATGTGATGATTGAGGAATAAGCCGCATGCAACCCAGCCCCCGCCCCGAGACCACCGTCGAGGCTGCGCCGGCCGCCATCGTACTGGACCCGGCCAAGCTGCTGGGCGGCCTGCCCAGCGCGGCGGGTGTGGTCGCTTCGGGCGTCAAGCAGGTCGGCCTGAAGGAAATTCCCTTCCCTGAACAGCCGCCACTTCAGAAGTAGCCCGCGCCCTGAACCCGGCGCCGGCTGGCGCGGGTAGCCGCGCCGCGCCGCTGCGCTTGCATCCCCGCCGCGCGCCATGAGCCAGCGGATTCCGCCCGACCCTTTCCTGCCCTCAAGTGCGACCGGTGCGGCGCTGGCCGCACGGCTGAGCGCGCGCCTCGCCGGCAGTCTCGCGCATCTGCGGGAGGCCTGCGCGCCGCATGTGGTGCTCGACCCCGGCGCGATCGCCGCGCAGGTCGCGCGTATCACCGCGACCCCGCGCCTGCGCCCGGACCTTTTCGCCCTGCACCAGGCGATCCTGCGCGCGGCGCAGCGTGGCGATCGGGCCGCGATCGCGGCAGGCTTCGCCGAACTCTGTGCCAGCCCGGTCGCCGCCGCCCCCGGCCTTGTGCTGCGTGGCTGGGGCGGGACGGGCTTCAGCCCAGGCGAGGCCGCCCGCTTCCTCCGGATCTTCGGCGAGGAGGATGACACGCGCGTGGTGTTCGGCCCGCCCGCGCCTGCCATGCTCGCGGCCGCAGCCGCCGCCCTGACGGCGGCCAGCGCCCTGCTGGCGCGTGCGGCCCCGACGCTGCACGCGGAAATCCATGCCTTGGTGAGCGAGATCATCCTGGCCGCCAATGCCGCCCAGGCGGGCATGAGCTTCGACGGCGTCACCGCCTTCCACGCCCAGGGCGCCCTGCTGCTGAACGCGGCCGAGCTCCGCTCCCCGCCCGCCGCGCTGGCCACCCTGGTGCATGAGGCGGCCCACGCACTGCTGTTTGCCGCGACGGAGGGCGCGCCGCTGGCGGAGAACGGGCCGGAGGAACGTTTCGCGTCGCCGCTGCGCCCCGATCCGCGCCCGATGAACGGGCTGTGCCACGCCTGCTTCGTCAGCGCGCGGATGGTGCATGCGCTCGACCGCGCCGGGGCGGCCTTCGCGCCCGAGGACCAGGCCGAAGCGCGCCGGCTGCGCGACGGCGCCTGGCGCGCGCACCAGGCGGCCGATGCGGTGATCCGCGCCCATGGCCGGCTCACCGCGCCGGGCGCGGCGTTCCTGGGGGCTGCCAGGCGGCACATGGCGGCGGCCGCGCCCGGCTGAAGCACGTCCTCGCAGCCGGTCCTGCGGTGCGGTAGACTGCAACCATGCGGAGTCCCCCAACCGCCAAACCGGATCGCCAACGGCCCCCACCGCAGGCCGCGAGCCTCAATGCGCGTAACCGCCAGTCCGGCGCCCAGCCCGTCACGGCACAAATCGGGGCGCGCGCCTTGCGCGCACCGCGAGCCCGAATGGGCGAACGCCGCTCATGCGGCGGGCCAAGCGCGTTGTGCCGAAGGCACGCCTCTGGCGAGACAAGCGTGCGCCCGGCACCTGAGGGCAGATCACATCCAACATCACATACAAATCCCGCCGTCGACGTGCAGCACCTGGCCGGTGATGTAGCCTGCGCCAGCCGAGGCGAGAAACGCGATGGCGGCAGCGACATCGGCGGGTTCACCCAGGCGGCGCATCGGGATGCGGGCGAGCGTTTCGACCCATTGCGCATCGGTGAGCGC